>NZ_FMXF01000044.1:0-46433 GCF_900103435.1 Sinorhizobium sp. NFACC03 | reverse complement strand
CGACCGACAGTTCGAACTGCATCGCCGCAAACGCCTTCACCACCTCTGGCGGAAGGTCCGGAAACAGGCTGAGATCAAGGGGCGACGACATGCGATCTTATAGCAAGGCAGCACAAAAAATCCAAACAAAACAATGCAAAGACAGCCGGATATTCACCCTGCCGCCGACGGCGCGATCACCCGTTGCGCCATGACCCGTCGCCAGTCGAGCCCCTCGAATAACGCTTCGTATTGCCCCCTGGAAAGACGCATCGTCCCATCCTGCACCTTGGGCCAGGCAAAGCTTCCATGTTCAAGAATTTTGTAGGTTAGAACCATTCCGGTGCCATCCCATACCAGGATTTTCAGACGATCACCGCGCTTCGACCGGAAGATCACCGTCACCCCGGAATGCGGGTCGAGCTTCAACTCGGTCTGCACCATCAGAGCCAGCGCCTGATGCCCACAGCGGAAGTCCACCGGCCGTGTTGCAATCAGGATCGGCAGTCGTTGGCCCGCGACGATCATGACGTCCCTCGCAGGGCGCGCACCAGAGCGGCCACACGTTCAACCGGCACATCGCCGGGAACCCGCATCACAACGTCCGGGCCGATCGTGAGCGTCAAGACTGACGAAGCCGCCTCCCGCAGTTTCGGCGGCGCCAAAACATTCACCGCCTCGCTCGGCTCTGCCGCAATCGCCAAAGGCACAAATGCAGGCTCGGCATCGCCGCTCTCCGACAGGCCCGGCATAGACTCAAAAGGCAGCGCCAGAATGCCCGCGCGCACTTGCCGGCGCCACAAGGAAAGCTGGTGCGGAACAACGTCATGACGGCGCGCGACATCAACAACACGAACACCAGGCTCAAGGCTTTCCGCCACGATCCGCGCCTTCACATCATCTGGCCAACGCCGGTTTCCGCGGCGCGGCTCGACAACTTCGTAGCGCCCAACAAATCCATCATCTGCCATGCAAATCTCCAGATAGTCCTGGAAACCTTCTCGCACATCCAGCAAGCCTCAAAATACAGCCAATCCAATGGGGCAGAGACGGCGCTTACGAACCAACTCTGTGCTGGCGCGTTCAAATGATGCAATGGATGGCACTCACTTGGACCTGGGTATATGGAAGTACGAATCCAAGGCCTACGCAAAGAATTTGACCGCATCCCTGCGCTCGCCGACGTTTCTCTTGACATCCACTCTGGTGAGCTGATCGCTTTGCTTGGCCCCTCCGGCTCCGGAAAGACGACGTTGCTTCGGTTGATTGCCGGCCTCGATAGCCCGACCGATGGCACGATCTTCTTCGATGCCGAGGACGCGTCGATGAAGACGGTGCAGGAAAGAAATATCGGCTTCGTCTTTCAGCACTACGCCCTCTTTCGGCATATGACCGTACTCGAGAACGTGGCTTTCGGTCTAAAGGTTCGCCGCTCCAATCGGCGGCCACCACCGGCAGAGATTCACAAGATGGCACTCGAGTTACTCGAGCTCGTACAGCTGTCAGGATTTGAAAACCGCTACCCCGCTCAGCTCTCCGGCGGTCAACGCCAGCGCGTGGCGCTTGCCCGGGCCATGGCAGTTAAACCGACCGTGTTGTTGCTAGACGAGCCCTTCGGTGCGCTTGACGCTCAAGTGCGCAAGGAATTGCGCCAGTGGCTGCGTGAGATCCATGATCGCACCGGATACACGACTGTATTTGTCACCCACGACCAGGAGGAAGCGCTCGAACTGGCTGATCGCGTGGTGGTGCTGAACAAAGGTACGATCGAGCAATCCGGTACGCCGGACGAAATCTATGATCAGCCAATCTCTACTTTCGTCTACGGGTTCATCGGCCAGTCGAATTGCTTAAAGGTCATGCTTTCAAACGGCGAAATCCGGTTCGAAGATCTGCCCACAGGGCTGCGTGCTGCAACCGAAGGCGATGGTGAGGCTTTGCTGTATTTCCGCCCGCACGACATAGAACTCGTCGATGGCTCTCGGAGCAGCCTTGAAGGCTTCATCATCGGGAGCCGGCGGGTTGCCGGTACGCGCCATCTCGAGCTAGATCTGGGCAATACGCATGCGGCAGTCGAAATCGAGCTGCCGCCGGAGCGCGCGTCTTTTGCACACAGAAGCCGAATCGCCTTCAGGCCCACCAAGTGGAGGTTGTTCTGCAGTGAATAAGAGCGGTCGCGGCCGACCGGTGGAGCCTGGGCGCCCGCGTGGGTAACGCGGGCGAGCAATGATATCGGGGCGAAATCGAAGCCTGGGCGTAATAAACGCCGATATCTCGCATATGAATAGACATTTGAAACCTCGCCTCATGGTCGTGGGTGGGGATGGTAGGCAACGACGCCTAGGCGACGGGACAGCCATGTGCATTTACCTCTTGGTTAGAAAAACAGGCCACCATTCCCGCACGGTATGACGCCGGCTGGGGGAGCATGATGGGCTACGACTGGAATGGCGCACGCGGGCACCGCATGAAAATCGCGCGATATGGAACGGCCGTCGCGCTGGCGGCTTTGCTGGTGTCAGTAGCGACCGAGGTGGTCACGCGAGCGATCTAGACGGGAAGAGGCGATGGATACTTTTGGTGCGGTCGTTCTGATAGCAGGGCTATTTTGGCTGACCAGAATTCCCTTCGCTGAAATCGCTCTACGCAACCTCGACCAGAAGCGAGAACTTCCCGCTGAGCAAATCGCCGCCCGTGGTCGGTTTTTTGACTGGCTCGCAGGGTTGCCAAGCTGGCCAGGATGCGCGCTGCTATTGTTGGGCGGATGCGTATCTGGCTGTCGACGGCGGCAGGCAACTAGAGCTTCTCCGCTTCCGTCCACATGGTTTCGAACTGCTCGGCCGAGATCCCGATTGTCCGACGCGAGCCCGCGGGCCGGCCGCAGCAGCGTCGCGCTCCATTGCTTCCAGTCCGGGTTTCCTCTTCCGGCAAAACCAGCCGCAGTAAGTGGCCCAGTGCGCAGCGTTTCACGATGGAGGGCAAGCTCATCGAGGTGGGCACATCTCATTGAAATCTTGAATTTGGAGGCCTGGCGGCGGCCTGAGCCCGAGCAGGTTTAATTGGGTTACGCTCATCCGATAGCTGCACCAGCCCGGCAGTTCGATCTCTCAAGGCTTGATAGCCACCGTGGCCGATGGGCCCACAACGAGCGGTGTTGCGTCGCGCGGCGCGGAACGATTGAGGCGCTGACCTTCGTGGTCGTCTACGAGATCACGCAGGATGGCCTTGCTCCGCTGCTCCGCGAGCCGCCTGCCATCGATGAAGAGCTCGGCGCGGTGTTGTCGAAGCGGACCGCAACGCAATCGGTTCGGTTGGTCCATGACCACGAGCTCGGTGCAAAGCCGCCCCCGGTCTCTTCGATTTTAATAAACGAAACAGCTATTTTGTTAAATAACCTCACTCGCTTAGTTAACAAAGATCAGGGAAGCGGGTGAGAATCCCTTCAAGGCGGCGAATTCTGCCTGCAGTGCCCACGAAGCGACCGGAACGTTGGTGAGCACGCCGCTGTTTGGTACGAGGTGGGCCGCCACCGGCTCGCTATCGCGAGACCTTCAAAATACCTGGAGAACGAGAGGTTTCGAACTATCTCGCCTCTGCCTGAAGCCTGTTGCGTAGACCGTCGATTGTGGCGCGGAGGGTATCGAGAGCGTCCGCTTCCAGCGCAACCGCATCGCCGATGCAATGCATGACATCATCGGCCTGACCCTGCAGGGCGCGGCCTTTCTCCGTCAGGTGCAGAAGCACCTCGCGCTCGTCCTGGGGGTTGCGCGTTCTCGTGATTAACCCGGCAACGTTCAGGCGCTTGAGCAACGGCGTAAGCGTGCTGGAATCAAGGAAGAGATTGTTACCTAGCTCCTTGACGTTCTGGCCGTCGCGGTTCGAGAGCGACACCATGACCAGGTACTGCGGGTACGTCAGGCCCAGCTTGTCCAGTAATGGCCGGTAAAGTTGGGTGAATGCGTGGCTCGCGGAATAGAGGGAAAAGCAGAGCATTCCGGCGACACCGCGATGGTCGTCTGGCTTCGTCATGGCGATCTCCTTTCCGCACAAATAATTCGCACACGATCTGTTTGCAAGCGGTTGACATGGTCATGTCGGAAACATATGTATTGTGCACAATCAAATCGCACACATTAGATAACCACTCACGCCTGAACCTAGATCCCGAGCCATGAAGGATATCGTCATGTTCAAACTCGCCGCCACCGTTGCCTTTGCCGCCGCTCTCCTGTCCGGCAGTGCAATTGCCCAGCCCGCAAAGCCCACAGTCATTCTCGTCCACGGCGCTTTCGCCGACTCGTCGAGCTGGAATGGTGTGACGAAGATCCTTCAGAAGGACGGTTACACGGTCGTTGCCGCCGCCAATCCCCTGCGCAGTGTCGCCGGTGATGCGGCCTATGTTTCAGACATCATCTCGAGCATCAAAGGATCCGTCGTCCTGGTCGGGCATTCCTACGGAGGCCAGGTGATCTCGACCGCTGCCAATGGCAAGGACAATGTCAAGTCGCTGGTCTATGTGGCAGCGTTCGCTCCGGAAGCAGGGGAAGCAGCTGCCGATCTCGCCGGTAAGTTCGCGGGCGGAACACTTGGCCAAGCGCTCG
Source organism: Sinorhizobium sp. NFACC03 (assembly GCF_900103435.1). Taxonomy (NCBI): domain Bacteria; kingdom Pseudomonadati; phylum Pseudomonadota; class Alphaproteobacteria; order Hyphomicrobiales; family Rhizobiaceae; genus Sinorhizobium; species Sinorhizobium sp. NFACC03. The sequence goes on along the minus strand of NZ_FMXF01000044.1, from coordinate 41,853 downwards.
CCGCTCCGGTCAAGCTGGTAGATGGCGGCGTCGATCTTTCCATCGACCAGGCGAGGTTTCACGACCAGTTCGCCCACGACGTTTCAATTGAGGATGCGGCATTGATGGCCGCCGGCCAGCGCCCGATCACCGAAGCTGCCTTGACGGAAAAGTCCGGTTTGCCGGCCTGGAAGACGCTGCCCTCCTACTTCATCTATGGGGACGGCGACAAGAACATCCCAGCGAAGGCACTCGGCTTCATGGCCGAACGGGCAGGCTCAAAGCACACTGTCGTGATCAAAGGTGCATCCCATGTTGTGATGGTGTCGCAGTCCCAAGCCGTCGCGGACCTCATAGAAGAGGCTGCACAGTAATCTTTGTGAATTGCTGGTGATCAAAGGCCGTCCCCCGGAAGGGTGGCGGCTTTGGCGTAGAGCACGGACTGCGGCTACGCCTGTTTCTGGGCGTCAACCTTGCTCGCTTGCTTGGTTGTCAGCATGCTTCCCAGCTTTCTGCATTTTCATTTCGCCCGGCAGCTGAGGTGCGGTCCCTACCTTCAAGCAAGCGCCTAAGCGGGTTCTGGCGCCGCAATCCGGACAGTACTATCCGCTTGCAACACCGAGTGGAGCACATATGTGCTTTCGTAAGGCAAGAGCGAACTATATCCATGACCTTCTATAATTTGCTAATGGTCTCGTTCTTGTTGGTATGATCGGCATTATGGTGACGGCCTTTGGGGTATCACCCGAGTGAAGCCTCTCGAGTAGCCCGACAATCCCCAAAGCGACGGTGCGCCGCCGACGTGAGGGATATGCGCATTGCCACTGCGAAGACACTGGCGAGGTTGAGGAGGACTGATGGCAATGCCTCGAAGAAAGCAGGAGAGTCATGGTCGCAGACTATATTGACGAATTCATCATGTTTTGCGCCGGCCTGTGGATGACGTCTGTGGGCTTTGGGTATGTGACTTTGTCAAGAAACCCGGCAAACCAACTGCCGTTGGCCCGCCACTTCAAGTGGATGGGCCCCTTGCTCCTCGTTATCGCAATCGTTCTGGCCTTCGCCTCATAAGCCTGCCATCGAAGAAGGGCAGGGGGTGCGGTAAGGTGGAACGGCTCATTTCTTTGGTAGGGACTGTCGTGATCCTTATTCCCTACCACAATCGGGACTTTGGTCGGCGAGGCCTTGACCCGGTTGCAGTTCATTGACGGTCGTCATCGCCCGGCGCGGCTCGATGGAAAGCCTTCCATTGACCTCCGTGGCAAGCCCCGTTCATCGGATACTATAGTCGGCTGAGCAACTCCGACTTCGTGGCCTCGAATTCCTGATCCGTGAGAATGCCTTTCGCATGAAGTGCCGCGAGGCGTTCGATCTTGTCGAAGATGTCCTCATCCGACCGAACCGCCTCCGGCGCTGGATGTGCCCCCTGTTGTGGCTCGGCGGATTCCGACGCGGACGATGCGAATATCGACGGCGCAGCCGTGGCGGCGGATGTTTCGGTAGCCGGCGTGTCTGCCGGTTCCTTGCCGCCCTGCCGTATCACCGGACTGAGCCTGTTTTGGTCTGCCATCGATGATGCAGCGACCGCCAAATCTCCTATGATCCGGAACTATCGCGCTCGCCAGCTATTGTTTCGCGAAAGGAGCGCGCCGATGACAGACATCCGAAACGCCACGTTCTACGTGTTGGAACACAACGATCCCTCTACGCCCAGCGATGCAATACCTGTCAGTTTTGAAGACGCCTTCAAGGAAGCTGAAAAGCTCACGGCGAGCGGCCGCGCGGTTCACGTCCTTTACACCGAGGATGCAACCCAGATTCAGCTCACCCGCTTTGCAGCGGCTGGCATCAGAACGAGCCTTGCTCCGCAAGGGTAGGGTGGATTGGCCGCGCAGGGCGCGAACCTCGCGGATCCTAAAACCACGGAATAATACCGGCGAGGTTCGTGTCTGAGTTACAAGCGGAAAATGCATTCCGTTGGGAGGACATCCGATGAATACCGGATGAATACCGGAATCCCGCGACTCTCGATCGTTGTCTCCATCATAGGTGTCCTAGCCACCGGTGGTTTCAAAGCGGGCACGCGGGTTTTCGTCAAACACTGTGCGGTATAGCGCCGGCCCTGACTGCACAGCGTGCGCTGGCTTTTAGTGCCTTCCGGTTCCGCCGGCAAACCGCAGTCGTCGAAGATTCGAGGCGACCAGCTACCACCACCGTGCAGTGGAGCGTAGCGCGGGAAGCAGGGTCCCCGTGATCGAGACGCCTCTAGGCCGTCGACTCATAAACTTTGACACCAAATTCTCGTGGCGACGAGTTTTACAGCGGCGAGGTAGTTTTCGGGGCGCTTGTCGTATCGGGTTGCGATGCCACGGAACTGTTTGATCCTATTGAAGAAACGCTCTACGAGGTTGCGCTGCCGGTAAACCCACTGCGAGAAGACGAAGGTGCCCTTGCGGTTTGTCTTCGGCGGGATGTTGGCCCAAGCCTTTCGTTCGGCAGCCTTGGCCCGAATGGCGTTGGTATCATAGCCCTTGTCGGCCAGCAGGATATTTCCCTCGTCGAGCTCGTCCGTCAGCGCGTCAGCCTCGGTGCAGTCGGCGACTTGGCCGCCGGTCAGACGGAGGGTAACGGGACGCCCTTCCGCGTCGACGAGCGCGTGGATTTTGCTTGTAAGCCCGCCGCGGGAACGTCCCATGCCTCCATCGTCTCCATCCCCTTTTTTCCCGTGGCCGCATGCTGGTGAACGCGGACACAGGTCGAGTCGATCATGACGATATCGCCATCGTAAGCCTCGGAAACCGCCTCAAGAAGCTTGTCCCAGACACCGGCCTTCCGCCAACGGACGAAGCGGTTGTAGCAGGTGGTCGGCGGACCGTAGCGCTCCGGGATTTCCGCCCAAGGTGAACCAGTCCGGAACCGCCAAAGGATGCCATTCAGCACCCGCCGGTCATCGACCCGAGGAACGCCGCGGGGTTTGTTGGGCAACAGTGGTGACAGGATCGACCATTCGTGATCGGTAAGTTCGTAGCGGCGACGCGTCATAGAGGCTCCCTTATCCGGAAGCCTTGAATCACGACACGCGAAAAACACCAAGCAATTTTATGAGTTTACGGCCTAGGGCCCACCTGCCATCAGTGTCCCCTCTAGAGGTGGGGCCTACCGAGGTCACTGATGCTCGCAGTTCTCGACCTTACCCAGCATGGATGAGTTGTAGTGACCCACCCCGCAGGACCTCAGCTGGGCGTTCGCCTATGTTCCTCATCCACTTGGTAGGGCGAGCTGCGTCGACCTCTTTCGTGCCGCGGCGTTTCACAACCGTTCGCGCATATTTCAGAAGTTGTAGTTATTCGGAGCGCCGCTGGGATGTGTTCCCGCAAGTTGCAATAGAAGAGCCCCACCTCCGCCCGAACGTCGATGGAGCTCTACCTTGATCCGGAGGGATTTTGGATCATTAACGAGCCTAACGACGCGCGTGTTCTCGGATTGGTTCCTTAAAAGAAATGGCCCCGTCGGGGTGACGAGGCCAGAGGCTACCTTCGGACTTCACTCCGGGGATTTGGTGAAGCCTGCCATGTGATCCCGAGTGGGGGGTCGGGACCAAGACACGCGAGAAACGCGGATATGGCGGAAAGGTTCCTGCCGGCAGGGAGCGAGCCAAAAAGAATGGCCCCGAAAGGCGACGACGGGGCCAAGCAAGCGTGTACCTGGCAGGCTCCGTGGACATAGGCTGCTCCTCGGATCCCGGTCGATCATCCGGCGTCGTGGATCATCGGCAAAGCAAAGAACGGTCACCGATGCGGAATGTTCCCTATGCGTCCGGCCGATACTGAGCAACGTCGGAGTGCTGCTCCTGCCACATGGCGCTCTCGAACAGCGCAGCCTCATCGCTCACCCCGTTGCGGAATTGCTCGATGATATTCCGGGCCAACATTTGAGCGCGCTTTCCGTAGCGTGGAATGCTGCACCAGATGCACACCCGATCGAATGTTCGTTGAAGCAAATCAACATCGTCCGGACTTATCTGGACGGATGGCTCTCCTGCGATCTCCTGCATCGAGACTTCCGGATTACCATGGATGAGCGCTTCAGCTTTCGCTGGCGCCACCGATCTTTTGTCGAAACCGGTCATGTATTTCAGGGCGCCGCTCTCTCGGATGCCTCTCTGGTAACAACTGAGAATGCGTCTTGCGATCACTTCTGCCGTCTCACAATCTCGCGACAGCCCGCGTTCGCGCAGGATGTCTTGGAAGATCCGATCGATCTCGTTCATTTCGTGAGGGAGAAGCGCCATCGATCTAGGCAGGGAATGCATGCGCGGCCTCCTTTCCCAGGGGGGGCGCGAGGTTCCCCTCCGCCGGAGCCCCGTAGTTCGAAAATCGAGTGTGAAGAAAAAATAATATCGGCTAATCAATCCGACAAGATAGCCAAAAAGGGTGATTGAGGTCGCTCATAACGGATCGGAGCGGTCGTTATTGTGGCGCGCCAGTTCGTCGACGGCGGGGCTGCTCGAGTACGCGCGAGTGTCGCGTTTTCGACCAAGTGGTATCTACAAACCTGCCGATCGACCGCAAATGGGCGTCAATCTCCAGTTTCAGTGGATTGCGGTTGCCGTACTTCTCTCCAATGCAGTTGAGCTCTTCGATCGCGACGTCCTGTTCGTCGTCATCGCCATTCACATACTTATCGTGTCCCACAGCGCTGGTGTCACACCCAGCCTCGATCACGTCCGACGAATGCAGGAATTTCGTCCTCGCTCATCAGGCGCTCGGTGATTTCGGGGCATGGGCCACGTGTGGGATGGACGCTGGAGCGCGGAGTTGATTGGGACTGGGGCTTGCTAGAATTTTGCCAGGTCAGATCCTGTGGTCCGTTCCACAACAGCGGAGAAGTCAGCCAAGATAGCAAGAGAGCAGAGGTGCTCGTCAGCGATTTGGATCAACGCTATGGCGACGTCATCATCAGACCAGCCCGTTGCCGTACAATAGTCGACGAACACCCCGAACGCCTCTCTGAGGGCTTCTTGGCATTCATCGCTGCTCTGCTCGTATTTGGTTTGGCGGGTTGGAGGGGCGATTATCGGTAGGGTTACCTGCTTCATTGCTTCACCCAGGCGGCCTCGTTAATTTTCAGTGGCCCACAGCGGCCCGGACGAACGGGCGGCTCTGGAGCCGGTTATTAGACCTTGGCGCTGAAGCGAAGACGCCCTGGCTGAAATCAGAATACGCCGTAATCGAAATGCGCGACAATTGACCTCAGACCATTGGCGGACCGGCTGGGACTTAGGTCGTTACAGCAAATGGGTGGTCACAGAGTAGCTTTTTAACCCGAAGTGGCTATCCGGAATCCGAAGGAATTAACTATCACGGCCGAGAGCGGCGGGAAACTCTGCGTCAACCACTTGTTTCCGTGTCCTGCGAGGCCACATTTGAAAGCAAGATCGACCCCCATCAACCTCGCTGCCAACGGCGTCGCACCGAACGCCAACGATCCACCTACCGTCTGCGATTGGCTGGGCTTCGACGGTGTCGGCCACATCGGACGTAGCAGGAAGGAGACCGGCGGCAGGTCAGATCACGATGATATGTTCTCGCCCCGAGGAACGTCACTTTCGCTCGATGGTTGGGCCCGACATTCAACGCGTCAAAGAGGAAGTAACGATGCTGAGGACATTACTGACGGCGACAGTGTTACTCGCGCTTGCTGGGCCTTCTGCCTTTGCCTTGTCCGATATCGTGTGTGATCAAGCGAACATGTCGAAGCTCGAAACTGACGTCAAGGCTATGACAGACGAGATGAAGAAGGACTACGCCAATAAGGAATTGGCGATGGCGAAGGAAGCACTTGCCTCAAACGACAACGACAAATGCAAGACGCATATGTCGAACGCAATGAAGGGAAATGACCCAATGTGACGGGTTGAGGCAGCCCTAAAGAATGGCCGCGCAGGCAACTCTGGGGCCTTTGCGCGGCCGTGTGGGACGGAAGTCCGATGGTGGATCCTTTTCCGCCGCCCCAGGTTATACTCTCGTTCCTCGACTCGATCGAGGCGCCTCTGGGCCCCATCAGTGTCCGCGTTAGGGGGCCTATCGAGGTCATTGGGCTACCGGTCCTGCTTTAGCGGGGACGTTTTTTCCGGCCAAATCGCCGATCTCGATGAATCCTCCTAACGCGCGCTGCTCAAAAGGTGGCGATGAATTTCGCGCCGGGGGCATTTGGTCAGTCGCACGCCAGGCTCGCTACTACCCGCGTAGTCGCCATCGCTGAAAGCTATGCCGGCGTTTTCCAGGATCAAACGAATGTCAGGGCGGTTGATCGAGGCCCGTAGCAGAGCCACTGCGTCGACGCCCTTCAAGGCTGAGAGGTTCAATTCGAGCGGAACTTTACTTATGTCTATTCGTTTTTGCAGTGAAAGCGCGAGCAACGAGCTTATGACTGAGAAAATTATTCCTCCGCCCAAGAAGGGCGCTTCCAAACCATGGCCCGCCCGCCGTCCCGAACCTCGGGACTCGACGCCCAAGTCCGATGAACGGATACATCCGCCGCGGGACACGAGAGAGGCGCCGGTGCCAAACCCAAATGGCGAGGAAGCCTCTCAATCGTGACGGCACGGCACGCTGTCGTGCGCCGAGACGAGCGGACCGCTGACCTTGGGAAGTTCACTAATCAGCTTGTCGAGCGAGATCGGCGGATCCTTATGCCGGTGGCATTGTAAGAGGCAACCGAGACGAAGATTGCGCCAAGATCAGTCCGGATAGCGGCCGGCCCTTGGGATTGGTGAGCTTCAACAGGCATGCTTGCCTCCAAGGTAGGGTGTTTGTGGTTAAGCAACCTCACCCTGCCACAGAGCCGGTCGCTATCCACCCTCCTCAGTGATGACAAGCAGTGGGTCGCCCCTAGGCTCCCGGTGGACGATACCGAATTGACTTTGCCTTTTCCAAGGCTTCGATCGTATCGTCGACACTGAGGAGAACGGTGGTCTCAATAGAACTGAGCGCGCCTCCTGCGCCAATAGCAAGAGCGACTGCCGCCATCGATATATTATCAGGCGCCTCCCACAGATTCCAACCATCATGCTCGCCAAAGGCGTACCAGAACCCATGGAGCTTTCCGCCAACGGATTCAATGTAAGTGCGTGCCGCCTCTCGGCGATCCTCGGGGTTTTCGATCATTCGCGCCCACGTTTCGGGCGTGTAGCTGAAGCGCGTGAGATAAATGGCCATGATTTGCCTCCTCCGCCAGAACAACACAGTTAACGCTCAAGGCGAGGAAAACGCGAGTCATCCAATGTGCGGACTTGTCGTAGTCAACGGTTTCAACTTCGCAGTTTCTGCGGTTGCGGCGGGAAGCCCCAGAGAAGGCAAGACGGGTCCACAGGGGGGTCGACATTGGCCGCGTCCTAGCGCGGGGTGTCCTTCCGCTTGAGGATGCCAGCGCGGATCACGTCCGACTTTGACGCCGGGGTGGGGAGGGGAGGTGCCGACTTTGGATTGCGTGATCCATCGCTCGCCTTGAAACCCTCGTACTTCTGGTTTGCATCCAACCTGTCGGCGTCCGATACAGGACCGACCGGTGTACCATTGATGTCGTGGCGGACGGATCCGGGTCGCGCGACCGCCCTCTGATAGCTCCGCGAATGCACATAGATTGCCATCGCCTTGCGCAGAGCCATGACGCTGAATTCCGGTTTCAGGAGAGGGCGGATTTCTTCCCAGAGCCCGAGTGCAAAGGGTCGGATCGGGTCGCCAATCTTGGCTGGAAGAACTGCAATCGGCCGAGTGAGAAGAGCATTGATGGCCTCGGTCTTGGCGACCTCTCGTTCACGGGCGAGAACCGGGCTGGAGTTATCTCGCGGAGATTTTGTCGTCGGTGACTTCTGACGCATCGCAGTCCGTGCCAATCCAGGAATGTCCATTCCAGGATATGCCATTCGGCACCACGAACCAATGACATCTGCACCCATAGCGTGAACGCCAGCACGCAGGCACTGCGAGCGGGCTATGTCGTGGCGAGAACGTACCGTCGAACTCCTTATCTACGAAATAGCGGATTTTGGAGACGAGGGAGGGGCGATTGACATTGCCACAGAAGGATCATCTGGGAGTTCGAAAGCCGCATAATCGTTGGCATTGATGAGGTCGTGTGCCGCGATATGTTCCGCACTCGACGTAGCGCCCTTGCTTCAGGAGCGGATTGTGTAGTTGACATCCGTTTTGCCGACCGTGCGGGCGACAAGCTCCGCTATCGACTGCAACTGTGCGCGCTGAGCCTTCCGCGGCAGTATCCTTCTAGGACAGCGTCTCAAGACCTGTTTCCGAACGATCGAGAGCAGCTCATTGCGGGTCCGCTCGGCCGCTTCGCGCCGGTATCCCATTTTTGTACGGTCGACTCGTTGGTATTGAGGTAGCGCGCCGAGACCGGCTGGCTAACGGGATTGTTTTCGCGCAGCGTCTTGATCTCGCCTGGGGTCAGCTCTTGCCGGACGAAACAGGCAGGCCTCATCGAAGGTCCGCATCGTCTCCTTGATGGTGCCTGCAGCATACATACCTTCGACGGCGGTGTGGATCGCTTCGAAGGCATCGCTCTCGAACTTGCGCTTAGTCACCATTGTAAATCTCCAATAGGCCGCCGACCCCGATTTCGGTATCGAGCTCTCCGCGACGGGTTGGCGCGGGGCCATGTCACGGATTTCGGTCTGGTGAATGGTGCTCGATCGCCACAGCACTTCGTCGGCCTTGGCGGTAAGCGCGAGCGTCTGGCGGCGCGTGTCATTCGGATCGGGTTCATGCCTAACATAGCCGGCTCCCAGCGCCTGCGGAAGGGAACAAAGCTGCATTCCCATCGGTTGATGGTTCGACTGCACAGTGGAAACGAAGGCGTTGGATTGGACCGTTCACATGGAGGCGCCACCACTTGAAAGAAAGCTTGCAGCGATCCTTGCGGCCGATATCGAAGGTTATTCCCGCTTAATGAATGCCGACGAAGAGCAGACGCTTGCGACTTTGACGTCGCATCGCACTATTGTCGACGGTCTTATCGAAAGCGCCCATGGTCAGATTTTCGGGACCGCCGGCGACAGCGTGTTGGCGGAATTTCCATCGATCGTCCATGCCTTCAACTGCGCAATCGCCATTCAGCAGGCGATGTGGCGTGCCAACCAGGCGCTTGCCGACGACCGGAAGATGAACTTCCGCATCGGGATCAATATCGGCGACGTTCTGGTGAAAGACGGCGATATCTTCGGCGATGGCGTCAATATCGCCGCCCGGCTCGAAGGCCTCGCTGATGCCGGCGGCATCTGCGTGACAAGAGGGGTACGAGATCATCTGCGCGATCGCGTGGATACCACCTTCGAGGATTTGGGTGAGCACCAGGTCAAGAACATTGCGCGCCCGCTCCGGGTCTTCCGCGTCCTGTTCGACCCGCAGGCCGAACCAAGCCTGAATGTGGAGCTATCGTCCGTCGACACCCCCGAGCTATCCTCGTCTGCCGAAGAGCCCTTCTCAGTAGACGACAAAAGCGACGAGGTGCGTCGAGTCGAGTTGGCCTTTTGGGAGGCGGTACAGGAGAGCGACGACCCGGCTGAGTATCTCCTTTACCTGAAGCGGTTCCCGGCGGGTCAGTTCGCCGAACTGGCAGCCGCACGCGTTGCCCAAAGGGGGGCTGGCGACGCCGACCCTGGTATCGAGGTTTCATTCTGGGAAACCGTTCGAGACACCGGTAACGTCGAGATGATTGAAGCGTATTTGTCAAAGTTTCCGCAGGGCCAGTTCGTCGATCTCGCGAATATATTGCTGGCAGACATTCGAGCGAAATCAAACGCCTAACGATCCTCGCGACGACTTCGCGAACGCCAAACCGGGACAATTCAGACGCTTGCGCAGTCGAAGTCCCGAAAGCGACGGGAGGGCCAGGTGTTTGAGGACTTCTCCTCTGAGATGGTTTCTCAAGGGGCTCTTTTCCTACTCATTGGCATTGCTTTCGGCCTCCTTTCGACACGTCTGCCGTATCGCTAGGGCGATCCGGCGCTCAAGGAGTGCAATGCATTGCAATAAGCAAGCTGAGAATGGCGGCCGCGCGCGGTCGGGAGGCGCAGGAAGTCATACCACAGATTACGGGTCACTGTGTACGTTTGGCTTGCTAATCCAATGTGCCGGAAGAAAGGCCCCTCTTGTAGGCGCGGCGAATAGCGCAGCCAGATGGTTCACTGGGCGCGGGCAGGGATCGCAATCCAACATAAATTGCTCATGTACGCTAACCGCCAAGCTCGAGGGAGGGACGGTCTGCTTCCCCGATTCCGGTACGTTGCCGCAAAAAATGGGTTGCTAGCGGTGCAGCGCGGACCGCCCCTGGCCGCATTCGCGGCCGGTACCTGGTACGCTTTCCCGCTGCTGGCGACGGCTTCACGCTAAAAGCAGGGATGACCTCGCTAGGTGTGATTGTTGACTCTGCTCGCTGCTCATTGGAAAAGATTATCAGTTCGAGAGGGAAAACACTCATGGCAGACGAGAGCAATACCGAGATCACAGAGACGGCGCCACCGGCGGAAGCAGCGCCGCCAAGGAAGCGCCGAGGACCGCGGCCGAAAAATGTCGTTTCGGACGCAACTGCTGAAACACCGGAGGCAGTTGCTGCCCAGCCCGTGAGAGGACGCAGGAAGCGCGCAGACAGGTCGGCAGAGGCGCCGGCCGTTGCCAAAACCAGGGGAAAGAAGGTCGCCAAGGGCACCGGAAAAACCCGTGGGGCAAAGCAAACGATCGAAACGCCGGCTCCGGTCCCAGTCCTCGACGACATTGCTGATCTTCGTCAGCTTGAAGAAGAGAACGCTCGGCTCCGCAAGGCGCTGGCCGAAAAACTCCGAGCTGAGAACGCCGATCTGCGCAAGCGACTGGGTCTTGCCTGATCATCGGTGAGGGGCTGAATTGGATTTAAGCGATCGGCCCTCCTCATCACATTCTCGCTGCCGTTCGTCGAGAGCTGCAGCGGAGGATTCCGGTGCCATTGCTCAAGGTGGCGGCACATATGAAATCACCATGGAAATATTTGGTCCAACTGGCGTCTTTGCGGCGAACGGCCAAGGAGCCGGAAAGTCCGCGTGAAATCGCGACCGAGGAACCGGTCGGCGAAGTTGACGATCCAATAGTGGAAGCCCCGAACGAGGTTGCAGGCAATCTCGACGCCGCGACTGTCGGCGGTGAACGGGCGCCGACCCCAACGGTCGACCGGTCAAGTGACGATGATCACATGGCGCTTCCGGAACCCGCCGGACCACCGCGACCACCGCCGATGAAAAAGCAAAGGCGCAGCCGGAAAACGAGCGCCAGCGATGTTGCCGTGGCCGATGCCGTCGAGTATGGAGATGGCGACTCCAGTGCTCCTCAGCCGCCGATGACATTCGTCGATGAGATGACCGCACTGGACGAGGACATCAGGCAACTTAGACGCCGGCTGGCAGAGAAGTTGCTGTTGCAGAACATGCAGCTCAAGAAAATGCTTGAGCGCTTTGACGCGTCGTAAGCTGATGGCGCGCCTTCAACGTTGGATCCCTATGAAACGGCAGCAGCGCAAGTTTATCGTTGAAGTCAAATCGGCCCGGCGGCGGACGACGACCAATCCATCTTCCATCTGGGGCGATACGGACCTGAAAGCCCTCGTGCGCCAGGCGGAGACCGAAGCGCCGCAACTGTTCGAACCGGCTCAGCGCCCCGACGAGCCTTCTCCGGGGCAAAGTGCGGAGGTTTGCCCGAACGAGAGCGCTGGGACCGACGCCGTTGAACTGACCTCAGATCCGGCGGCCCCGACAGAAGAGAACATTCGCGCCGAGGATGTTTCCGGTCCTGCTTTCCTCTCGCCGATGGAAGCAAACCGCACGAAGACGATTCCACCAGAAAATAAGCCGAAGCGCCAAGGGCCAACGCGCCGTGGTCGTCCCCTTGGTAGCAGGACTACTACCGCTGCTCCCGAAGTACTTTACGACGAGCTTGCCGTGCTCGAGGTAGAGAACCGTCGGCTGAAAGGGCTGCTCGCGCAGCGGCTTCAACAAGAGAACGTCCAGTTGCGAAAGATGCTTGAACGGTTCGGAACAAACTGAGCCATTGATGATCTTCGCTTCGAAGGTCATCATCTCTTCCCGCCAGAACCTCTCCCATAGAGAGCGGAGGGGATGTGAAAGTGTCGTGGTATGCACAACCGACCGCTCTTTGATGTTCCAGACGCTTAAGCTGCGGGGTAGGTGGATGGGGACGCCACCCCGCCCAGGGGCTTTGCCGGACCGGCTGCTATAGCGAAGTGGCCACGGAGAGCTTCGGAAGGACAGTGGCGATCGGACGGCCGCCGTCGCTCAAAGCGCCCCCGATCAGCAGGTAAGCAGCGATTACCGCCATTGATAGAAGCATTACTCCGATTGGGAGGGCCGTCGTAAACTTCCTCTCTGGCGTTCCGTAGGTGTGTCGTTCGTACATTCGCAAATCCTCAATCCTTCAATTGAGCAACGACATCAAAGCTGCTCCCTGCTGACTGCAAGGGGGCGCTCCGGCGCCGTTGCTCGCCCAAGGCAGTTAAGGGCTGTGCTGCTTGGGCTAAGAAGAAAACTAATGCGACGGTAGGGTGCGACAACGAAGCTACGACCTTTGCGCTTGCGGTCTGGGACTGAGGTCCCATGGCGGAACCTTTTGCGCCGCCCTAGGTTTGGATAGGTCTCGATCCTCGACCCGATCGAGGCGCCTCTGGGCCCCGCCTGCTTTTAGTGTCCCCGTTAGATGTGGGGCCCACCGAGGTCGTCAATGCGCGCAATTCTCGACCGGCTCGCGAAAGCCGGTCGCTGGTTCACCTCAGGTCCCGCTTCAGCGGGGCCTTTTTTTACCCAGAATGGATGAGTTGTAGGCTGACCGCTGAGGTAGCATGGGATAAGCGGCTGCATTCACCTCTAGTAGCCGCACGCAGCCCCAGGGTACCTCCACCCTTTCGGAGGAGGCTCCCCCATTTTAAGAGCTGTCCCCATTTGGGGATGGCGGAGATCATTGCAGGAGCTCGGTTTCGGATGCAATTTCAACGTATCGGTCGATCGACCGCAAGCAGGTGGGGATCTCCTGCCACAAGGGATCGCGGTCGCCGTACTTCGCGCCGGTGCCTCGTAATGCCCACATTCAAGGGCTGAGGTAGGACATGGACAAAGCCGGCATCGCCTTCCTCGTACTCATCTGCATCCTCGTCGCCCTGGTATTAAGCATTCTGGCGCTCCGACCGGAAGTGGAGCCGGCACCACCGGAGGCGCCGGCAATCGTTCCTGGCTACTAGAGCCTCTCACATTCCCGGTCCCACGACGGAACAACGAGACGTCGAGGGTGTTGCCGTAGATCGCAACGACCACCCGTCAGCCACATGCGTATGGTCGTGATTGCAATAGTCGCCTCAATCATGAGCATACTTGTTTTCAAGTACGTCGACGGCACGTTCGGCAACTCCGAGGTCGCAGCTACGGCAGAGCAACTTTCGGAAGATTAAACGCCCAGCAAAAAGGCCGAAGCGATCGCTTTCGGCGCGGACTTCGCCCTCGCCCGATTGACCTGTTCATCTCCGGTTCTGGTTGCCGTGATACAATTCGCGAGTCGGATGCATCCAAGAGGAGCCAAGCATGAGCCGTAATACCGTCATTGGAATAATTCTTGCCGTGGTGGTCATCATCCTCGTCGTCCTTCTAATGCCGAAGAAGGAGACGGCTACGGAAACTGCGACACCGCCGGCGACCACGACTGAGCCGACGACATCTCAACCGTCGACAACCACTCCAACGACTGCTGAGCCGTCAACCACCCAACCGTCGACGACCACACCGTCCACTACGGAGCCGTCAACGACGACACCGTCGACTACTCAGCCGTCTACGACGCAACCTTCAACTACGACGCCTGCTCAATAGAGCTTTTTAGGGTCGCGACCACCCTGCGCATAGGCAGCGGTCCTTGGGTGGTCGCGCTGACCCAGTCGGCACGAACCTATCTGAAGAGCGCCAGAAGCCGTGGCACGCCTTCATGAGCTCCTGTTTAATACGGAATAGCGGGTGCCTAAAGACGTGTTACCTGGCAAATGATCGACGCAAGCCGGTTCGGGTGGCGCGCGGCGCACTCCGCTCCTTCGCGAAGAGGAAGGGAATACTCGTCAAAGCTCCCGCGGTTCTGCCGTGAATGATCAAGGGTAGGTCGAGCGGCGATCGAGTATCCCCATAAAGTGCTGATCGTGAGTAAGAGGCTGCGCTCGGGGCCTCTCTGTTCCCAGCCTGACGACGGGTATGGGAGATGGAGATTAATCACGCGGCCACGTCGATCAAATCTGGGAACAAACACAGTCCGGTATTGGTTGACCTCCTAAACAGGAGCCGAGAACGATGCCTACTGAACCGATCCCGAGGCCCCCCGATCCCGAATTTCCGCCAGGAATGCCGCCGGACGTGCCGCAGCCCCCCATCGAGGAACCAGAGCCCGACGTCCTTCCGGACGAGGTTCCCAATCCGAACCCGGATGAGAATGACAAGCCACCGAAGCTAACGAAGGTTGCATGCCGCGGTTAATTCAGTAAGGAAACGGAGGCGCCGATGATCGAAACTTGGAAAGAATGCGTGATCATCCAGCTTCCGGGACTCGACGGAGTTCAAATAGTGTGGACTCCCGCCAAGGCAGCTACGCTGCTTAGCGAGAGTTGGCCTGTCGACTATGGCGTCGCTTATTTGGACGCCCTGAACAAATGCACGGATGCCATGCTTGGCACCTACCCGTGGGAGCAAGCGCGAGATGCGTTCATGGAGGCCATTGCCGAGGCTAGGGTTACAAAGCTGCATTGACTTCATGCGGCTTTCGCCGGGACCGGGGAACTTGATCGGTCTTATGCTGCCGCCCCGCGCTTTTCGAGGGCACCCAGAGACCGATTATACCGGTCACGAAGGCGGGTGATCACTGCGAGCTTCTGCAGCTTCTATCGGCCCTGTTCATGCTGTTCTTGATGCGGAGGATCTGGGCATCGAGTTCGGCAATTTCTTCGCGAAGGAGGTCGTCTATCTCGCTCACGCTGCCTCCATCATCCGGACAAGGCGAATTACGCCGGCGGAGCTTCGTGCGGCAAGCCGAGTTGCAAGAGTGCGGATACCGCGTCGAATTTCCTATCAAGGGGCCCAGATGAGCAGTTGATGTTTCAGCATTGCGCTTTCGATAGTCGCAGAATGTCGGGCCGGGATTTTCGCCCGACCAAGCGAGCGAGATGATCGGGGGCGGTGGTCAGGCTCGATTGCAATCTGCGAGACGACTTATCCATGTCGGTGGCCGTTTGCACTGAACATATGGAGAGCTTCCGCACCGGCCCCAACTTTCACCTCGTCGCCGATCTCGTTGCGCGCTCGCCCGGAAACTCGGAAGATCAATTCGCTGCCGTTTTTGAGCCGACCATGCAGGAGGCTCTCGGCCCCGACTAGTTCGATACCGTCGATCCGGACCGTGGCCACGAATGGCGAACCGGGTGAATCGGCGAGTATCGGGGAAAGATCCTCGGGGCGGATGCCGAGCGTATAGTCGGCATTCGGGCGCACCACATCCGGGGATAGCGACCACCCCGCCGACATGTCCTTGCCTTGCAAGAGATTCATCGAGGGCGAGCCTATAAAAGTGGCGACGAACGTTGTCGCGGGTTTCTCGTAGAGCTCCAGCGGTGTACCGACTTGTTCAATCCGGCCGGCATTCACGACGACCAGCCGATCGGCGAGCGTCATCGCTTCCATCTGATCGTGCGTGACATACACGCTCGTCGTTCCGAGCGACCGCTGCAGCCGCTTGATCTCTATACGCATCTGTCCGCGCAGCTTTGCGTCCAGATTGGAGAGCGGTTCGTCGAAGAGGAAGGCGGCCGGTTGCCGGACAATGGCCCGCCCCATCGCGACGCGCTGGCGCTGGCCGCCCGAAAGCTGGCGCGGCTTGCGGTCCAGGTAGGGTTCGATCTCCAACGTCCTGGCGGCGGTCGCTATCCGCCGGTCGATCTCAGCGGCCGGCGTATTGCGGTTCTTCAGCCCGTAGGCGAGGTTCTGGCGTACGCTCATGTGCGGGTAGAGCGCATAGTTCTGGAAGACCATGGCAATATCGCGTTCGGCCGGTTCCACATCGTTGACCCGGCGCGTGCCGATGAGGATATCGCCGCCGGTGATGCTTTCGAGCCCGGCGATCATGCGCAGGAGCGTGGACTTGCCGCAGCCCGACGGACCGACCAGCACGACAAATTCGCCATCCGTGATGTCGAGCGAGACGCCCTTGATCGCTTCCACCGTGCCATAGGTCTTGCGGACGTCTTTGAGGGTAATCTCAGCCATTACTTTTCTGTCTCCACAAGACCTTTGACGAACCAGCGCTGCATTAGCACCACGACGAGGATAGGGGGGATGATCGCCAGGATCGCGGTCACCATGACATAGTTCCAGGGGGTCGAGGCGTCGGTGAAGTCGATCATCCGCCTGAGCCCAATGATGATCGTATTCATCTTGGCGTCGTTGGTGACGAGCAGGGGCCAGAGGTACTGGGTCCAGCCGTAGATGAAGAGGATGACGAAGAGCGCGGCGATGTTCGTTGCAGAGAGTGGCAGCAGGATGTCTCGCATAAAGCGAAACGGCCCGGCATTGTCGATGCGCGCGGCTTCCACCAGTTCTCCCGGTATCGTCAGGAAGAACTGGCGAAAGAGGAAGGTCGCCGTCGCCGAAGCCATCAGCGGCAGCGTCAGGCCCGCATAGGTGTCGATCAGGCCTAGGTCCACGATCACCTTGTAGGTCGGCAGGATGCGCACCTCGACCGGAAGCATCAGCGTGATGAAAATCATCCAGAAGAACAGCATCTTCAGCGGAAAGCGGAAAAAGACGATCGCGAAGGCGGAGAGAAAGGAAATCACGATCTTGCCGACCGCGATTGCGATCGCCACGACCGTCGAGTTGAAAAGCAGCCGTTCGAGGCTGACGCCGACGACGCGCTCGACGCCGCCACCGACTGCTTCCTTGTAATTTTCCACCAGATGGTCGCCGATCGCGAGCGACATCGGCGGGCGCACGATCTCGATCGACGTATGCGTCGACGCGACGAACGTGTAGTAGATCGGAAGCGCAACGATGAGGATCCCGATCACGAGCACCAGGTGGCTGATCAGGGTGGAAATAGGGCGATTTTCGATCATCGGCGTCTCACGAGTAATGGACCCGCTTCTCGACGAAGCGGAACTGGAAGGCCGTCAGCGCAACGACGATGATCATCAGGATCACTGATTGGGCCGCCGAACTGCCGAGGTCCAGATTGACGAAACCGTCGTTGTAAACCTTGTAGACGAGCGTTTCGGTGGCCTTTGCCGGTCCCCCGCCGGTGACGGCATGAATGATGCCAAAGGTATCAAAGAAGGCGTAGACGGTGTTGACGACCAGCAGGAAGAACGTCGTGGGCGCAAGAAGCGGAAAGACGATAGTCCAGAACCGCTTGCTGCCGCGGGCGCCGTCGATCGCGGCGGCCTCGATCAGCGATTTCGGGATCGCTTGCAGGCCGGCGACGAAGAACAGGAAATTGTAGCTAATCTGCTTCCAGGCCGCCGCAACGATGACCAGCCACATCGCCTGGTTGCCATTGAGGAGCGGATCCCAAACAAACCCGTTCCGGCGCAGAATGTAGGCGAACGTTCCCATCGCCGGATTGAACATGAAGAGCCAGAGCATGCCGGCAACGGCGGGGGCGACCGCATAGGGCCAGATCAGAAGCGTACGATAGATGTTGCGTCCCCGCACCACGCGGTCTGCCGAGGTGGCCAGCAGGAGCGCGAGAGCCATAGACAACAGGGCCGTCGCGAGACTGAAGACCACCGTGACCTTCAGCGAATGCAGGTAGTCCGGATTGGACAGGATCGCCTGGAAGTTGGCGAGTCCGACGAAACCGGATTTCAGGCCGAACGGATCCTCGCGCAGGACCGACTGGTAGAGAGCCTGGCTTGCGGGCCAAAAGAAGAAGACGATCGTCAGGACGATCTGAGGCGCAAGCAGAAGATACGGCAGCACCTTGTTGGGAAACACGACGGACTGCATGAAACGTCCCCTCCATGGAATACCAGTCCGCACCGCTTTGCGGTGCGGACATTTCGTTTAGAGGTTCAGTTTCCGATCGCTGCTTTGATTGCAGCGTTTGCCTTCGTTACACCTTCACTGAGGGCCGTCTTTGCATCCTTCTGGCCAGCAAGCATCGCTTCGAACTCTTCGTTAAGGATGTCTCGAACCTGCGGGAGGTTGACGAGGCGAACACCCTTCGAATTTTCGGTGGGAGCCTTGCCCATCATCTGCTTGATCGGCGTTTCCCGGCCCGGATTCTTTTCGTAGAAGCCGGACTTCTTGGTTTCTTCATAGGCTGCCAGCGTCACGGGCAGGTAGCCCGAAACCTGGTGAAGCTGGGCCTGGGTTTCCGTTTTCGAGAGGAAGTGGAAGAATTCGGCCACGCCCTTGTATTCGCCGTCGCTCTTGCCGGCGAAGACCCAGAGACTTGCGCCACCGGGGATGGTGTTCTGCGGACCATGGCCTTCATAGTAGGGAAGCTGGCCGACGCCATAGTTGATCCCCGACTTCACGATGTCGCCGAGACCGCCGGATGATTCGGTCAGGATGGCGCATTCGCCTGACATGAACAGCTGCTTTGCTTCCGATGTGCGGCCGCCATAGCGGAACGTTCCATCCTTGGCGAGGTCAGCAATCGACTGGAAATGCTCGACGAAGAGCGCAGCGTCGATTTTCAGTTCGACTTCGAGGCCAGAAAGGCCGTTCTCGTTCGTGCCGTAGGGCACGTTGTTCCAGGCGGAGAAGTTCTCGGTCTGGATCCAGGTCAGCCAGGTCGATGTGAAGCCGCAATTTGCCGCCCCACTCGCCTTGATCTTCTTGGCCGCCTCGAAGACCTCGGGCCATGTGGCCGGTGGCTTTGCGGTATCGATGCCGGCCTTCGTGAAGGCGTCTTTGTTGTAATAGAGGATCGGCGAGGACGAGTTGAATGGGAAGGACAGCATGGTCCCGTCAGCCTTGGAATAGTACGCGACGATGCCTGGCAGGTACTGATCCTTGTTGAACTCGTAGCCGCCCTTCTGAAGAACGTCCGCCACCGGCACCACAGCGCCCTCGGCGCCCAGCATCACGCCGCTGCCCGCATCGAACACCTGCAGGATTGCAGGCGCCTGCTTGGAACGGAAAGCAGCGATGCCCGCGTTCAATGTTTCAGCATAGGTACCCTTGAACACTGGAACGACCTTGTACTCCGATTGGCTCTCGTTGAATTCCTTTGCAAGCCTTTCAACCGTTTCGTTGTTAGCGCCCGTCATGGCATGCCACCATTGAAGTTCCGTCGCCGCGAAGACATTGGAAGCAGCAAGGATTGAAAGCGTGGATGTGGCCGCAAGAGTCCATTTGAAAGCTGACATGGTGGTTCCTCCGATTATTAAGACGACAATGTCTGTCTTGATCGCGTCGACCCTCCTCGATCAAACGCGACTGACTTTCGTGGCGAAAGTAGGCGGATTAAAAACGAACGGGAACGAACCTGCAAGAGAAAATGGAATGGCGAATTCCCTGCTGCTTTTCGGTGGAATTTTCGTTCTGTTTCATGCCTTCGAGCCGAATGGCGTCCTGCGGCATCTAGCGGTCCAGGGTCAGGTCCACGACAATCTTTATAAGCCGCGCATTCTCATTCTCGAGCTGCTTCTCCATCTTCGGCAACGAGAAACGCGGCGTCGGTTGTCCCGGATCGCGCGCTTGCTTGGCCACCACTTTGTGAAATTCTAACCTGGCGCCTGCGGCTCGATTACTTGGGTTGTGCCTGCAGCGCAGTGACACTGCCTTCGCTTCTAGACTGGTCTCCGGTGCCACGGCTTGTCAGTTCTACCGCCCCCCACGCAAGCAGGACGAGGGCTAGGCTCGCCGCAAGCACCACAAACACGCGCCTGCCCATTCTCGCCTGGCGTGTTTCCCTGGCAGAGAAAGTAGTCCTTTCGGCATCATGCGTTACTGACAGCGGCTCGCCGCGCTCGTCCAGTTTATCGACCATTGGATCCACTCGGCATTAATTCGGACTAGTGCCCCGCGCCATCAATGTGGCCCGAAGGACAAACGAAAAACGGGCAGATACTCATAGGGTTCCGAAACTTCTCCTTTGGACAGACAGCAGTTCATTGGCAAGGCGCACCCTGCAGGCCGAGCCTCTTAGTTTCATAGGCAAGGTGTTCGATATGGCGCGAAAGCGGGTCGTCAGTTTCGTCGCAATGTAGGTCGACCATCAGGCCACGCTTGGCCGCGATCTCGCAAAGTTCGGTAACGGACCGCATGCTCTCGGACATGGTCCGCTCGAAATGCGGGATGCCGCCGACGATGTCGACGCCCAGGTCGAGGGCGCGTATGATGGGCTGGCGCAATTTCTCCGTTTCGGCCCCGCGCTTTTCTGCCTCCGGCAGAACTCTGCAAGGTCCTTGAGGAATTTCTCCACCCCGGGACGCCGGCTGAAGTCATGAGACTCGGTCGAAAGTACCGTTTGCAGTGCTGCCAGCATGTCCTCGCCCCTATGCGAAGCGTGGGCGAGGGCCGGCTTTTTGAAGCCGAATTTTGTCCCGATCACCACATGGTAAGCAGGTATCGCCGTCGGTCTCCCGGCCGAGGCTGCCGATGCTTGGCAAGGCGGACGGTTGGCCGCGCCGCGGCTCTAACTACCGGCCGCATTTCGCAGCTGCACTGACAACGCTACATCCTACTCATAGTAATAGTTCCCGAACAGCCGCTGCCTGCCCCGGTCCCTCTAAACCTGCCGGTCCCTTTACCTCCCTTTATCATTCCCGTCAGGGTGTTACCTCCTTTCCTCCCCTTATGGATGAAGGTGTGGGCAATATTGACGGCTCCGTTGCTGGAGACTTTTCCCGAAAACCCAAAGCTAGACGATACGACGCCGTTTCTTACGTAAAGAGTTGTCGAGAGTTCGCGCCAGTCGCCGCAGTCCGTCTTTGATGGATAGCGAACCGCCGGTCCGGAGATGGTGAATACGGAGTGACTGAAACCCGGTGCGACGGTGATCGAGGCGCCATGAACCGCGCCGACATCGCAAAAGAGCGACGGACCGTATGAACGCCGCAGTCCTAGCCATGCGGCCTGCGACCGTCTCCGCCGACCGAGAGCTGCAAACGGTGCGGGAGGGCCGCCTGCAAGCACCACCCGTCGTCTCGCTGGCCGATGAGGTCGCACGTTGAGAGGACGAGACTGACGTTGCGATTGTGATCGCGCAGTAGTTAGCAATAAAAAATCGGCCCCGAGCGGGGCCGAAATCGAGTTCTAAGGGCTGGGTAATAAACGCTTTTGCAGCCCTCCCGGTTCCCGTCAAAGCCTGTAGCGGAGACGCTCTTTCTCGATCTCCTCGGGAGTGTAGGGATCGAGCTTTTCGTCGAAGCTTGTCCAGCCTTGCTCGAGGTAAGCCGCGCGGCGTTGTTCGGGATCTACCCAGCTGCCCCGGCGTAGGATGGCCTGGGCGTCCGCGTAGAGGCTCTCATCAACCCGGGCGGTGACAACAGCTCCGCCGCGGCGCACGCCTTCGGCATAGACATGGGCATGTTCTTCGGGAACGCCGGATTCGGTCATCGCGCCGATCAGTCCCCCCGCAGCGCCACCGGCGACTGCGCCTGCTGCTGCACCTGCTGCCGTTGCGGCAAGCCAGCCCGCCGCCACCACAGGTCCGACACCGGGAATGGCCATGACGCCAAGCCCGGTCAAGAGACCCCCGATGCCGCCAACTGCAGCACCTAGACCTGCGCCTGTGCCTGCGCCCTCCGCGGCATTGCTGTCTTTGGAGTACCGGTCACCGACATTGTTAGAAACGATACTGATATCGTCAGACGGCACGCCGCGATCTTCCAGTGCGCTCACCGCCGCGCGTGCATCGGAGTAATCGTCAAAAAGTCCACTAACGGTTTTCATGTGGGTTCCTCGCTGCTGGGATTAGTTGGCGACCACGTTGCCCTGGTAGTCGAGTGCGATCTGGACAGATTTTCCGTCCTTCATGGCGCTGCCTCGCCAGACGCCCTCGCTATCGAGTTTGAGACCGGCAACGTCGGTATAACCGGCTTCAACGATGCGTTTCTTGGCCTGTTCTTCGGTGAAGCTGTTTGCCCCGGCGACCGGGGCGGTGGGATTGGTGGAGTCCGGCGTCGCGACGGCCGGCGTGTCACCGTTCGTAGTGGCCGGAGGCGTCGAAGTCTGCGCGAGCGCGCCAAAGGTCGTTGCGCCGAGGAATACCGCGGCGAGCAGCAGTTTTTTCATGATGTCTACATCCTTGTTTTCAGCCCGTGGAAGGCACTACCGGTCAAACTTTGCTAGAGTTTTTTGGTTCCCGAGTTTTTTTGCCGTTCACGCAGTGATTTCGATTTCTCGAAAAATACGTGTCGACCTCCTCGAATTCGGGGTAGGGAGGCTCCGAAATTGGCGTTGCGGCGGTGGGCAACAGACGCCTTGAAGCCGCGCCTACATGGCATCCATGCCCTTGATCGCATTCTCGAGATGCGACTTGCACTTTTCCACGTCATTGGCAGTCATGGCTTCTTTCGCCATGGCCAGTTCCTTGGTGGATTCGATTTTCTTTGCGCCGTCGGAGATTTGCCCGATCTGCTGTTCGGCCTTGGCAATCGAGGCTTCGTCACAGATGACATTCGTCTGTGCAACGGCAGGTGCAGTGAACGCCGCGATGGCGACGAGGCTAGCGACAGATTTCAAGATCATGGTTGTTTCTCCTATGGCCGGCAAGGCACCGGCTTCCACGCTGACTGAACGGCACAACAACGGATCTGTTCCCTCAAACCGGAGCCGGAAATCGAAGTTTTTTCAAGGAACTTTCAGGGATTAGGAGCGTTTGAGGTGCGCGTATTCTGCGCTCTTATAATCGCTTGTCGGGGTCGGCGCCCCTTTTAAGAGATGGGCCAACGTTCTCGAGAGCCTTGCCGGAAAATAGAACGGTTCGGAGTGATCTGCGCCGATTGCATTTCGGATAATCGAGGAGCCGCGACATGGGCAGGCAGGCTACGCAACAACGTTGGATCCGAGACCGCGATAGCGACAACTCGAAGGCAAGTTTTCCCGAACTGTTCTTCGATCTGGTTTTTGTGTGCTTTCCCACGCACTCGCTGCCGATTTCACCTCGGCCACAGTCGGCGAGGCGTTTCTGCTCATGCTTGCGATCTGGTGGCTCTGGATCACCACGACGTGGGTGACGAACCTGCTGGAGCCGGACAGCTTGCCGGTTCGCTACATGCTCTTCGCACTGATGTTTGCCGGCATCCTCATGGCGATCGCGCTCCCGGAAGCTTTCGGGGAGTACGCTCTTGCCTTCGCTGGCGTCTATGCTGCCACTCAAGTCGGGAGGTCAGCCTTCACCTGGCTCGCCTTCCGCCACGAGGACGAAGAGACCGCGATGACGTTTCTTCGCATTACTCTCTGGGCGGCCAGTTCCGGTATTCTCTGGATTGCGGGTGCATTCCTGAGCTTCGAGGCAAGGGTGGTTGCCTGGGCGGCGGCGGTCTCAATTGAATATGCAGGCCCTCTCGTTCGCTACAACGTTCCCGGTCTTGGGCCTGCGGCCCGGGAAACTCTCATCCTTTCCGGAGAGCATCTGGCGGAGAGGTGCGCCCTTTTCGTCCTTATCTGTCTGGGCGAAACCATTCTTACCACGGGCCGTAACACCGTCGAGCATATGGATGCCGATCTGACGTTCCCGGTCTTCTGCAGCGCCTTTGTAAGCACCGTCGCAATGTGGTGGATCTATTTCATCGCGGACAGGAGGTCGCGGCAGAAAAAGCGGAAAAGGCGTCACGACCGGAATCTGTGGCCCACAATCTTTTCACCTATGGGCATCTCCCGATCGTCGTCGGAATTATTCTGACGGCGGTCGGGCAGGACTTTTCCCTGTCGCACGCGGAGGAGGATGCCAGCCTGAAGACAGCGTCGGTCGTGGTTGGTGGTCCGGCACTCTTCCTCTTTGGGAACATATGGGTGAAGCTGTCGGCGGTGAGCCGATTGCCTGTGTCTCACATAGCCGGCCTAGTGGCGCTCGGATTGCTGATGGCAGCGTTCTCGTTTCTGCCCACCTACGCCCTGATTCTTGGCGCGACAATCAGCCTGCTTGTTGCCGCCACATGGGAATATGCCGCACTTAGGTGGCCGGTGGACGCGCCGCCAGCGCACTGACGAAACCAACCCGTCGTCTGCCTGACGACGGGTAGGCCGTTTCTTTTTTGAGGGTGGAAGCCATGTTCATGTTGCACCGTATGGCCACATTCCATGATGCAGCTCTAGCGACTGCGCTCGGGTCATGAGTCGAGGTGCTCTGGCATTTCCTTGAGCTGATCCTTCGTCCAGGTGGTGATCGCGTGAACGTCGCCGTCATCGTCACGCATGAAGTCGAGATCCGCCAACGGCACGGCGACCGGTTTCGCGCCAATCCCGAGGAAGCCGCCAACATCTATAATCGCAGTGCTGTTGGCGCCGACGCCGTGAAGGTGATCCACCGTTCCGACCTTGTCATCGTCCGCGCCGTAAACCGTCGCGCCTTCGAGGTTTGCTGGTATCAGTTCAGAAGGATCAAGGCGCACGTGATTGGTATGGTCCATCTCTTTAGTCTCCGGTTAAGTCGGACTGAAAGAACCGGCTCAGCGGTAAACGGTTCCATTGATGAAGCAGCTTTCTGTTGGCCTCGGTCTGAGAGAGGCCTCCTCCGCTGCGATCAGTCACAAGACGATTGCGAAGGTGACCCGCGTGCAAGACAAAGCCGCGCGATCTCAGCGAAACGCAAAAAGTTCGCTGTCCGGATCCTGCTGCCCCAATATTGCTGACGACACGATCTCCGCGGCGATCTGGCTGTAGGTGATGCCGTTTCCGCCATATCCCATCACAGCATAAACATTGTTGAGCCCTGGAACCGAACCGATTATCGGAAGCCCGTCGGCGGTCGCGCCGAAGGCCGCTGCCCATTGATAGGCGGGCTCGGCGATCGGTATTTTCAGGAGCGCCGACAGCTTCGCCCGCAAGGTTTTGGATTTTGACTTGAGTTTGATGGGGTCCTGAAATGCTGTGGGGCTTTCTTCGTCCTCACCTCCAACCATGAGGCGGCCATCCGCAGTCGAGCGAAAATAGAGGTAGGGATCCGATCCCTCCCATAGCACATAATCCTTGAGCCAACGGGGCCTCGGATGATGCGGTCTGGTTGCAAGCGCCCAGGTGGAGAAGATCCGATGCTCTTGGTTGGCCGCGACATCGAGGAACTCGTAGCCCGTGCAAAAGACGACATGCCTGGCCTGTATGATTTCTCCTTTTGATGTCGCGGCGGCGTTCCAGTCATCGAGGCTGCGAACGTCGGTGATCTCAGTATCTCCTACAATCGCCACACCGTCTGCCTGCGCCTCGCGCCACAGGCCGGCGGTTAATTGTGCGGGATTTGCGGACGCGGAGATGGCGGACGCGATCGCAGCAGTTCGCTCCAGCCCAAACTTTTCGCGCAGTTGCGCGGCATTGAAAAACACTGCTGAAATGCCAGCCTTTTCGCGTGCTTCCGCCTCTGTGGCGAGCGCTCTTGCACCATAGGCATTTCCAGCGAGGTAGAGCGAATACTTCCGCTCGAGATGGCAGTCGATCCCAAGATTATCGACAAGCGAAGTTAGCGTTTCCACGGCCTTGGCGGAGCGTTGCCAAGCGCGCCGGGCTTTTGTTTGCCCAAGCATCGCCGTGAGCCTATGCAACGGCATGTCGATCTCATGCTGGATCATCGCGGTGCTGGCCAGAGTGCTACCTTGCACCGGTTGCCGTCGATCGACAACGAGGATTGTCATGTTTCGCTTGGCAAGGGACAGGGCCATCAGCGCCCCTCCAATGCCGGCGCCGACAATCAGCACGTCGACGACGTTGGCAGGGATGCGCTGTTGAGCTGCGACCTGGATCTTCCGAGTGGTTGCCCACAATGGCTGGAAGGACCGCAGTTTGCGCTTGCGCGTAATTGTCTCCATTCGTACTCCCATATGCGTCGTACTGTGGGCAACAAGCGGCCAAGATCAGCTCCCCATGCCGCGTCAGATAGGGAGACATGAGAAGGACATGGGTGGGGTGGTCGACTAGTCAAGGTGCTCGGTCCAACGCTCGCCGGTCGAACCCGGCAGGGCTCCGACTTAAGGCTCCCCACCTGAGCCTTTGCAAATCGGGCGAGGCGAACGGGAAAAATCTGATGAGTTGCCTCGCCCGATCTCGTTTTTCGCGCGTTAAGCGATGCGGCGACGTTGCAAAGGGTGTTTGGCATGCGGCTTTACCAATGCGATATCAGCGGGTTTCCGCTCTATTTCGACAATCATTTCAGCGTCGGGGCCAACAATGCCCCGGTCGGGTTTGTTGCAGACACATTGACACTGCACACTCTCTTGGAAGCAGGCGACGGTTTGTGGAGCATCCCCTCACGGCCTGGCGAAACCTGGCGGTTCTGTGCCAACGCAGGCATAGATGGGAGCAACTGGTTAGTTGCGGCCGACGATCCAATTCGTCTGGCAATTCCTGCACGTTACAATCGGCTCATTCCCAACACCAATACCCCGGAGGGCCTCGCAAGGTTTCATAGAATTGGCGCTGCCCAGCGCCACCTGTTCTATTCCATTCTACGCTTTGGCCTTCCGTGTCCCGGAAGAGACGTCGACCCGGAAGACGGGCTGGTGTTCGACTTTCTGGAAGATCCAGTCGATGAAGGCGGCGACGTCAGCCCTGCGATGACCGGGCACCAGAATGGGTTGATCAGTCTTCGAGCGGCAGAGGCTGATGACATCGTTCGCGAGACCGTTCGTGTTTCGATGGGGGAGCCCTACCGAACCCTGCTTGGACACTTTCGCCACGAGATCGGCCACTTCTATTTTCAGCAATTGGTGCGAAAGGGCGCATTGCTCGAGGAGGCACGCGCTCTCTTTGGTGACGAGCGCGACGACTACGCGGCCGCGCTCCAGAAAAGCTACGACAACGGTCCAGTTGCGGACTGGCAGGATACCTTCATTTCCGCTTACGCAAGCAGCCACCCATCTGAAGATTTTGCCGAATGCTGGGCCCACCTGTTTCACATTGTGGATACGCTGGAGACGGCCAGATCCTTCGGGCTATCGATAGAACCGTTCCGTCACCACGCCCTTGGGGCGGAGGTCGATTTTGACCCTTATCGGGCGCAGAATGCTCAGCAACTGGTGGATGCCTGGGTTCCGATCAGCCTTGCACTTAACACCTTCCAGCGATCCATGGGCGAACGGGACATGTATCCGTTCGTTCTTTCGCCACCGGTCATAGCCAAACTCGATTTCATCAATCGGCTGATTGCAGAAGCGCGCCTTCAAAACGGTCGCGCCTAACCGGAGGCAATGGGACGCTGCGACGAAACGAGACTAACAGGCATGCCGTCCTACGGGATCGTGACGTTCCCGCTTTCGAGATCGCTCACCCAGTGCTTCTTGAGCATCTCCCTGTCCTTGACGAGAGAGGCGTTCCCTTCAATTGCAATGAATATGCCGGGCTTGCTGAGTAGTATAGGTGACGCCAACCTGAGGGCCGGCATTGATGTCGGCAATCTTGCGCGAGTCCCCGTAGTAGAAGAACCATGAGGCTCCATCATACTCCAAGTCGCCATTGTTGCTCATCGGTCGGCTGCAGATCGCGCCATCCGCATTCTTTGTCGCGAGCATTCCAAAATCGATGCTCTTCAGCTCCTTCGAGGTATCCCTAGCGATTGCCGGCCTTAACCCTGCCCGTTCAAAGAGGTTCCTGGCGGCCCGAACAATGTCGCCATAAGCTACGGCTCGCTGAAGCCGGTGGCAAAAATCCGGGATCGCCCGGCGGGATCGTTGCGAAAAATCAATCCAGCACGCGTCCTTGAATGCATTGGGACGTAGTCGAGTGTAATCTCGACCGTCTCGATGACAGTGTTTCCGGCGGTGATCTCGCCACGCACGACGACGTCGGCGGCAGTCCGGTCGGCCGCGTTCTCAACGTCGAACATGACCTGATATTCGCCGTCCCGGCTCGCGCTGCTGATCGTCTTGACCGACAGGTCGGGAGCTCCATCGCTCTGCGTCGCAGCTTCGAAGCCGACCCACCCGATCAGGGCTATCACACCGATGGTTG
The DNA here is from genome assembly GCF_900103435.1 of Sinorhizobium sp. NFACC03. Taxonomy (NCBI): domain Bacteria; kingdom Pseudomonadati; phylum Pseudomonadota; class Alphaproteobacteria; order Hyphomicrobiales; family Rhizobiaceae; genus Sinorhizobium; species Sinorhizobium sp. NFACC03. The sequence goes on along the minus strand of NZ_FMXF01000044.1, from coordinate 13,688 downwards.
AGACCGACCCTGTGAGCCATTCGATCCAGTGACCTTCGCCACTTTCAATCGAGCGGGATTTCGACGGTTTCGCCATAGGTCACCTAGAGAATGAGCCGCGCGGCTGCAGCGCCGATCGCGCATGGAAATGCAAGTACTACCGTACTCATGATCGCCTGAGTCAGTTCGATCCCGTCCAGCCGATGAAACGTCCAGAGACAGTAGAAGCTGATCGCAAAGGCAACGGCGTAGCCGGGGAGGGTGAAGCGGACAAGGGCATGCCAAACGGGTGTGCCTTCTTCCAATTCGTGCCCGCCCGAAAACGACAGCGCGTAGACAAAACCATGCATCAGCACAATGGAAGAAACGGTGAGTGCGATTGCGTGCCAGGGTGACATCTTGAAGGAAATCAGGATCATTTCCTCGGTCGGGGCGACATTCAATCCGAGAAACAAGGCGCCCACGGCCATCATGAAGAGTTCGCCGCCATAGCCAATTTGCGTGTCATCGTCGATCGGGTCCTGTGCGTCCTCGTCATCATCGTCGCGTCTGCCCAGCTCGCTGCGACCAAGCAATGCACCGATACTGGCCGGAACCGTCTGAATGGCGATCATGCCTGTCGCCTCGGGCAAAGTCTGCTCGACACTTAGAACGCCTATGGCAGACAGCACGCTAGCGCTGGCCAACAGTCCCAGGAAATAGGCAATGCTGGCATCGCGCACTGCCTCATGCCAGGTCGAAATGTTTTCAAACCCGATCTGGCGCGCAAGAAGGATGAGCAAGGGGATGTTGACCAGGAGCACCAGAAGGAGCCTCGATCGATCGATATAGAGCCCAAGTTCCCACATCTCCATCGTCAGGAACATAGGCAGCGCAAAGAGCAGAGCGCCAGCCAATCCGCGCGCCAGGCCCTTGGCAAACCGACTGTGGTCGAAATCAACACGCGTCTGCTCGATCGCCATTTCTGTCGCCTTTCGGTTGCCATCTCAAAACGTCGACAAGCTCCGCAAGTTCCTGGTCTTGGAGGGACGGCCCCCCGTTCTGCAGTCTAAGTTCAAAGGTTCAAGGGTCTGGCCATTCCCGGATCGCGTCGGCTGCAGCAAGGGATGCGTCGGCGCGCGCGGCCGCTACCAAGCCTGCGGAACGCCGCACCCCAGCATGCGATCGCCGGTGGCGGGCCAATTTTCCCCGACTATACGGCCCTGGTACACATCTCAGGGATTTCGGATCCCGCATTGCCGCTTGACGAGCGCCTCGATGCACACCGCGTGCTCGTCGACGACCGGATCGCGGTGGCACGTGTCGGCAGATTAATGTGTTTCTAGAGGCTGGATATCGTGGTGCGTTTTCTTTCGAGTGCACCGATCCACTCGTTCGAGAAAGCGCGGGGCTCGCCGCAGAAGTCTCCCGTTCATTCGCGTTCATCGACACTTGTGTGGCTTGGGTATGATCGGGCGGGTAGGCGTAGCGGGAAGGCACACTCGCTCCTTTCGCGAAGTCGTGCCGTTGAGATAGGCATCGGCCGCGTTGTGGCGGTGATAGGCAATGGAGAATCGGCATGAAAACGAATGAGGCAACAAGACGCCCTGGTGATGTGACCGAGCTTAGGGGTATGTTCGCATCCAAGGATGTTATGCTTCCAAAACAGCTTGAACGAGTCGCCCGGATGGCATTGGCAAAGCCTGATCTCGTCGCTTTCGGCAGCGCCCGTTCAGTTGCAACCGCTTGTTCGGTTTCGGCGACGACGGTTACACGCCTTGCGACTGTCCTCGGCTTCGACAATTTTCGCGATCTCAAAACGTTCTTTCGACAGCATCTAAGGAGCGTATCGCCCTTCTAGGGCAAGGCGTTCTCTGTTCGGCGACACCAGCGGATTTGCCAGGATCATATACCTTGTTAAGGCCTGGGAGCGAGATCTCGAATAACGCTTTGGAACCGTCGTGGTACCGCTCGCCGAGGTCTCGTCGAGCGCGATGAAGGAGCGGTGAGGATTTCGACCGTTCCGTGATTCCTCCTGAATTGTTCAGATGGATGGCTTATAGCGGAATGCGCCGGTATTGCAGCCGGTGAGTCGATCTATGGTGGTTCCGAGTTAAACGAATGACGCAGCAGTTCGATCTGTTCGTCGCGAACGATGCGACAAATCAGAAGGCGGTTGGTTCGCCGGCGAAGCAACATCCTCCAACCGCGCTCAGCGAAGAGGATATGGTGCGCGTGCTTCGTGAAACCGGGCGCTACCGCATCCTGAAAAAGCTTGAACCGCGTCCCGTGACGATCTCGCCGCACCCCGGGTTTCTGTTAAGAGGCGTAATCGTCGATACCGAGACGACTGGCCTCAACCATCGCAAGGACGAGGTCATCGAAATTGGTGTCGTCGCGTTCACATTTGACGATACCGGCGCTGTCGGCGCTGTCACGGGCGTCTACGGCGGTCTGCAGCAACCAAGCATCCCAATTCCGGCCGAGGTCACGCGGCTGACCGGTATCACGGATGAGATGGTGGCCGGACAAATGATCGATCTGGCGCAGCTTCGGACCATCGTCGAGGACGCCGATCTTGTGATCGCGCACAACGCCGGTTTCGATCGGCCATTTTGTGAGGCACTTTCTCCCGTTTTCACCGGAAAGGCATGGGCCTGCTCGGTCTCTGAGATCGATTGGTCGGGGCGCGGCTTTGAAGGCACCAAGCTCGGATATCTGATCGGCCAGACTGGCTATTTTCATGAAGGGCATCGGGCGGTCGACGATTGCTTCGCCTTGCTGGAGGTGCTTGCGCAAGCGCGCACCGAGGACGCGCGTACGCCGTTTGCCGAACTCTACGAAGCGAGCCAGCAATCGCGCGTGCGCATCTTTGCCGAAAACAGCCCGTTCGACATGAAAGATCATCTAAAAGCCCGCGGCTACCGTTGGTCGGACGGAAGCGACGGCCGTCCGAAGTCGTGGTGGATCGAGCTTCAGGAAGATGCGCTGGACGATGAACTGCGCTATCTTCGCTCCGAAATCTATCGCTGGGATGCTGACCCTCCGACCAGGTATCTCACCGCCTTTGATCGCTTCAAGGCCTGAAGGTCGACTGACATCGATCGGATTCAAACGCCGTCGGGCGGCACGAACAAGCAGCGCACGTCTGACGAAGATCGACCGCCTGGAACAAGCCTACCGCGAAGAGCAGGAACACGTGCACGAGGTCGGAAGAACTGGCACGCCGTAACCGGGGCAGAGCGGACATGTGGTACAACGACCTCCAATGCCGGGGACTCGATGACTTGGAGCCCGGCTTTCTTGCCCGTCGGTGCCTGCGGTTTTCGTGCGCAAATTGGCGTTGTCAGGCCAATGGCTTGTTGCCGTGAGGTCCCGAGCGCGCACGGTAGTGGGCAGCAACCGCTGACGTTGCCATGCCAGCCTCCAAGCACGCGCCGATGAAGGCCTCGCGCGCGACTGCAGATGGAACCGAATGGTTCAATGCGCCCCGGCACGTCATCACGGCTCGTTCATAGCCTTGTCCGTGCCGTAACGGCCATTCATGTTCTAGAAAATCCAGCGCGTCGTAGACGGATGCGAAAATGCGGTTGGCTCCTGACTGTAAACGAACAGATAACGGAACCGCCCAAAGTATCTCAGGAAGGCGCATAATGTCCTCCTTCCGCAGGCTAATGGTTTGAAAAAATTAAAATAAATTATAAGGGAAACTATACAGCGAGAAGCCCCGCCCTTCAACGTTGATACAGTAGTCATCTCGGGGGGCAGGGCTAGTACATTCGCCGTACGGATTGCGAGAACGCGGTGAGGGAACCTAGTGCCGGCCTCCAGCCATAGGTATCGCGAGGTGTCCGCGGCGGACTTAGGAAGGACGATAGAGCTTGTCTGATCGCTGCCGCGCAAAGCGTCTCGAAACTGCAGGTAAGCAGCGATCAGAATACTCGGCGCGTTTGTGGCGGGCACCGAGTGTCACGAGATCCGGGGTCGTCATTGAGCAGGTTTGATATATTAGCAAAGCCGTACCGGAATTGCCGAAAGCGACCTTCCTTGCAGGGGACTTTGTTCGTATCTGAGTGCATCGGCTTGGCCGATGTAGTTTTTCTTCCCCGCGTTCAGAGAGCCATCTGGGTGCGAACCTTGCCCCGCCTTCCTCGGCGGGGCTTTCTTTCCAATCTTTCCGCTTGGCGATTGTCGGAGCGCGAAGATTTCCGCCTCGGTCGGCAGCGCCAAGGCGCGAGAACCGCGAGGCGTGACAAAGCATGAGAAAGCTGGTGGCAGGGAAGCTCCATGGCATTTATGTCACCGAGGCGAACCTCAACTATCATGGGTCGATCACCCTTGACCCGGACCACTGTGAGGAGGCCGGCATCTTGCCGATGGAGTTCGTCGAGATCTGGAACAAGAATTCCGGGGCGCGCATCTCCACCTACGTCATCCTCGGTGAACGCGGGTCCAGGTGCTGCATCCTCAATGGAGCGGCCGCACGGACCTGCCAGCCCGGTGACCAGATCATCATGTGCAACTCGGTCTACCTCGACGAAAGCCGGCTTACTTCCTTGAAGCCGAAGATCCTGACTTTCGACGAAAACAACCACGTGCAAGATCGCCTCAGCTACTCGGTGGGGGTCGATGCATCAGGCAGATACACCTTCGAAATCCTCGACGAGGCTGAGACGGCATTGCCGATACCGCTCATGGTGTCCGGCAGCTGATGGTTCGCTGAGAGTACCCAAGCATGTTGGGCCCCGCGGTCGCTGGCGCGGCCGGCCTTTTGCGTCTTCCTCAAAGCGCGAATGAGAACTGCGGCGCGCTTTCGAGTCTGGCTGGTTCAAGCGACGACAGGGTCACACCCAGCAACCGGATGCCTTTTGGAGCAGGGAAAAGCGGAGACAACAGTAGTGTCATGACCGCGGCAAGCTCGGCGGCATTCTCGATCGGTGCCGCTGTTGTCTTGCTTCGCGTGATCTGCATGAAATCCGCCCATTTCACCTTCAGCGTCGCGGTCTTGGCGCGAATGCCGCTCGCCTCGCAATAGCGCCAGACCTTTTCGATCAGCGGTTCGAGACCGGCTCGCGCGGTTTCAAAATCATGGACGTCCACGGAGAACGTGTCTTCCGCACCGATGGACTTGCGCACCCGGTCGGCCTTCACTTGGCGTTCGTCGATGCCGCGGGCGATCCAGTAGAAATAGGGGCCAGATTTTCCGAAGTGTTGCTGCAGGAAGGCGATATCGTGAGCCTTCAGGTCGGCGCCCGTTTCGATGCCGAGCTTGTGCATGCGCTCGGCGGTTGCCGGGCCGACGCCATGGAATTTCTTGACGGGCAGTGCCTCGACGAATGCCGGACCATTCTTCGGTGTAATGACGAAGAGGCCATCGGGTTTGCGTTGGTCGGAAGCCATCTTGGCGAGGAACTTGTTGTAGGAAACGCCGGCCGACGCTGTAAGCCCGGTCCTTGCCCTGATCTTTGCGCGGATCTCCTCTGCAATCTCGGTCGCAACCTCCATTCCCTTGAGGTTCTCGGTGACATCCAAGTAGGCCTCGTCGAGCGAGAGCGGTTCGATCAGGGGCGTATATTCCGCGAAGATTGCATGGATCTGCTGTGAAACCGCGCGATAGGCATCAAAGCGCGGCCTCACGAAAATCAGCTCCGGGCATTTCCGCTTGGCCGTGACGGACGGCATGGCCGAATGGACGCCGTATTTGCGCGCCTCGTAGCTTGCGGCTGCCACCACGCCGCGGGCCTCGCCAAAGCCAACGGCGATCGGGAGCCCGCGAAGCTCGGGATTGTCCCGTTGCTCCACCGATGCGTAGAAGGCATCCATATCGACGTGGATGACCTTGCGCAGTTGCCTGAGTGTCTCTGTCACGGCTCGCTCACAGCAATAGTTCCTCGCCCGGCGATGGCGCAGGCGGCTCGACGACAACGAGCATATTGCCGGGAAGCGAACGCTGCAGGTGCTTCACCTCGTCCCAGGATCCGGTGAGCCAAAGGTCGACCTCTTCAGGGGTGGTCAGGATCACCGGCATGGCCTTGAGATGGATCGGAGCGACGATCTCGTTCGGGGATGTGGTGAGGAAGCCGAAGAGCTCGTATTCGCGCTCACCATCGCGCACACGCCTCACACCCTTCCATGGTGTCCAGAAGCCCGCGAAGAACATCAGCGGCCGCTCCTTGTTGCCGGCAAACCAGGAGTTCGGGACTTTTCCGCCGGGAACCTTAGCTGCCGGATCCGGCTCGGCAAAGGAGGTAAAGGGCACGACGCAGCGGCTGGTCGGCCCGAGCCAGCGTCTCCAGTGCGGAGAGGTGACGTTTCGGATGTTGGTGACGCCTGGATCGTAGTTCTTCACGAAAGCCGGCGGCGAGGGCATGCCCCAGGTGACCCGCGTGATCTCGCGTTGACCGTCGTCGCCGACGCGAACAACCGGCGCCTGATAGCCTGGATAAACATCATAGGACGGCTGGTTCCAGCCGGCCTTGTCGCGAAAGGCCTTGGTGAATGCGATCACGGCATCGCGTGTCGTCGTGATGTTGTAGAGATTGCACATCGGCTCCGGTCCTCCGCTTTTCTTATCCGTCTTTCAGACCAGCGCCCGCGCGCCTCTGTCGCCGTTCCCGGCGGCCGACGCATCCGTCTGCGCGAGGCCGCGTCTCCGTGCTGGCCGTCCGGATCGCAATCAACAGGCTCTTTTCTGAACTTCGTTGACTCGCAACTCAAATAGGAACAAATAGAGAACATATCAACAGGAAGCGCTAATGCATAGCCCTGAGGAGAGTTCCTTCCAAAATGTCCCGTCCAGTCGACAATATCGTCGTCTCAGCACTTCGCGAGCGCATCCAGAGCCTCGAGGGCACAAGCGGCCGTGGACGGCAGGTGCTGCCGTTTGGTGTCGTCGAGATCGATCGGCGCTTGCCGGGCGGTGGGCTCACACTCGGTTCGTTGCATGAGGTCGCCGGCGGCGGCAACGGTGCAATCGACGGCGCCGCGGCGGCACTCTTTTCGGCTGGTATCGCCGCCCGCTCGAAGGGCAAGGTGCTCTGGTGCGTGACGCGGCCCGATCTCTTCGCACCGGCGCTGGCCCAGGTGGGGCTGGCGCCGAGTCGCGTCATCTATGTGGAGGCTGGCGACGAAAAGGCGCTTCTCTCCTGCATGGAAGAGGGGCTTCGCCACGGTGGCCTCGGAGCCGTCGTCGGCGAGCTCGCACGTCTTCCGATGACCGCCTCGCGCCGCTTGCAGCTTGCGGCCGAAGGGTCTGGCACAATGGGCATTGCGATCCGCCGCTGGCGGCGCCAGGCCGAGGCCTCGGATTTTGGGCAGCCGACGGCATCGGTCACGCGTTGGCGGGTGTCCGTCTTGCCGTCTGCCCCCTTGCCGGTTCCAGGCGTTGGCCGCGCGCGTTGGCTCGTCGAACTTATCCGCTGCCGCGCCGGCGAAAGTGCAGATTTCGAAGTGGAGGCCCCAGATGCCAAGGGTCGTATCGCTCTTCCTTCCGAGCTGGTCCACGGATCGCCTGAGACGCAAGCTCGGCGACGCAGCGCCACCGGCTGAGACGCCTCTCGTCCTCGTCGGTCGCGAAAAACGCCGGCGCGTGGTGCTCTCGGCGAATGCTGCGGCGATAGCCGCTAACCTGAGGCCCGGCATGGCTGCCACGAAGGCCCAGGCGCTCGTCACAAATCTTGTCGTCATGGACGCCGATCCGGCGGCTGATGCAGAAGCGCTCGAACGCCTGGCGCTCTGGGCGCTGCAGCGCTACGCACCGATCGTTGCCGCGGATCCGCCTGATGGCTTGGTGATCGATACGACCGGTGCCGATCATCTGCATGGCGGCGAAGACCTGATGCTGTCGGGCATGGTCAACCGGTTCTTCGGATCCGGCATCGAAGCGCGGGCTGCAGTTGCAGACACCTGGGGGGCGGCCCATGCCGGCGCCCGGTTTGTCGCTTGTCCGACGCTTGTCGTCGCGCCGAGGGCGCAGGAGGACATCATCCGCAACCTGCCAATCTCAGCGCTGCGCCTCGACCCCGCGATCGTCAATGGCCTTCGCGTGCTGGGCTTCAACACGCTGGGCGAGGTGGCCGGCGTCCCGCGGGCGCCGCTTGCCCTTAGATTTGGACCCGAGCTTGGCCGTCGTCTCGACCAGGCCTTGGGGAAGATTGCAGAGCCCATCGACCCTGTGCGCACGCCCGATCTCATCGAGGTTCGCCGCTCCTTTGGTGAACCGATTGCGGCTGCCGAGACCATCGCCCGCTATGTCGCCAAGTTGGTACTCATGCTCTGTCGGATACTGGAGGAAAAGGGGCTCGGCGCGCGGCGCGTCGATCTTCTCTTCCACCGTGTCGACAACACCTATCAGGCGATCCGCGCAGGCACCGCGACCCCTGTTCGCGACACCAAGCGCCTGACACGGCTCATCACCGATCGGATCGAAACCATCGATCCGGGCTTCGGGATCGAAATCATGTCGCTGACGGCAAGTCATGCCGAGCCGCTTGTGGCAAGCCAGGTCATTTCCTCGCTGGTCGAGGAGCCGGAAGCCGATGTTTCCGGCCTGATCGACATCTTGGGAAACCGTATCGGCGCAAGTCGGCTCTTTCGCTTTGCACCGGTTGCAAGCGACGTGCCCGAGCGCTCCATCAACCGCATCGCGCCGATGGCGCCGGACGAAGGCCAGACCTGGCCCGGCCAATGGCCAAGACCGGTGCGCCTGCTTGTCCATCCCGAACCGATCGAGACGATGGCGCTGCTTCCCGATCATCCGCCGGTCAGTTTCACCTGGCGCGGCGTGCGCCGGCGGGTGAGACGAGCCGATGGGCCGGAGCGCGTCTTCGGCGAGTGGTGGAAGCGCGACGCCGAGCTCGTCGCCGTGCGCGACTATTTCCAGGTCGAAGACGACGCCGGCGAGCGCTACTGGATTTATCGCGCAGGCGACGGCGAACACAGCGAGACCGGCAGCCTCCAATGGTTCCTGCACGGGATCTTCGGATGACGACGCCACGTTATGCCGAACTGCAGGTAACCTCGCATTTCTCCTTCTTGCGCGGTGCGTCGTCCTGCGAAGAACTGTTTCAGCGAGCCGTTAAGCTCGGCATCGAAGCGCTGGCTGTGGCCGACCGCAACAGTCTCGCCGGCATCGTGCGCGCCCATCAGGCGGCTAAGGATGTCGGTGTTCGGCTGGTCGTCGGCTGCCGCCTTGATCTTGAAGGCGATCTCTCGGTTCTCGTCTATCCGACCGACCGGCCGGCCTATGCGCGGCTTTGCCGGCTGCTGTCACTCGGCAAGAAACGCGGCGGCAAGGCGAAATGCCGGCTCGACTGGTCCGATCTCGTTGCCTATGGCGAAGGCCTGATTGCGATCGTCCTTCCCGATGCCGCTGATGAGGACTGCGCGCGGCAGCTGCGTCGTCTGAGGCAAGCGTTCGGCGATCGCGCCTACCTGGCGCTGACGCTCCGACGCCGGCCGAATGACCAGCGGCGTCTTCACCAGCTTTCCAACCTGGCAGCGTCGATCGGCGTGCCGACGGTCGTCACCAACGACGTGATTTTTCATGCGCCGGAGCGGCGCATCCTGCAGGATGTCGTTACTTGCATAAGACACAACATCACCATCGATGAGGCCGGTTTCCGCCGTGAGCGGCACGCCGACCGCTACCTGAAGCCGCCCGAGGAAATGGCGCGGCTCTTTGCGCGCCACCCCGATGCGCTTGCCCGCACCATCGAGATCATGGAGCGGTGCCGATTTTCGCTCGACGAGCTTGCCTATCAATATCCGGAGGAGCGTTCAAACCCGGAGCTGACGGCACAAGAGACGCTGGCGCAACTTACCTGGGAGGGTGCCGCCTGGCGCTATCCGGAGGGGTTGCCGGCCAAAGTCCGAAAGAACCTCGAACATGAGCTACGGCTGATCGAGAAGCTTCAATATGCGCCCTATTTCCTGACCGTGAACTCTATCGTGCGTTTTGCCCGCTCAAGGGACATTTTATGCCAGGGCAGGGGATCGGCTGCCAATTCTTCCGTCTGCTATGTGCTCGGCATCACCTCGATTGACCCTGACATAAACGACCTTCTCTTCGAGCGCTTCGTTTCCGAGGAGCGGCGCGAGCCGCCTGACATCGACGTCGACTTCGAGCACGAGCGCCGCGAGATCGTCATGCAATGGGTGTTCGACACCTATGGCCGCGATCATGCGGCCCTTTGCTCGACGGTTATCCGCTACCGCTCGAAGGGCGCCATTCGGGATGTCGGCAAGGCGCTTGGGCTGCCTGAGGACTTGACGAAGACGCTGTCGTCACAGGTCTGGGGCTGGGGCGAGGACGTCGGCGAGAAACATGCCGAGGAGCTCAATCTCAACCCTTCTGACCGGCGATTGCGCCTGACGCTGGACCTGGCACGGCAGCTGATGGGAGCACCTCGCCACCTGTCGCAGCATCCGGGCGGCTTCGTTTTGACCCATGACCGCCTCGACGAACTCGTCCCGATCGAGCCTGCGGCAATGGCCGACCGGCAGGTGATCGAATGGGACAAGGACGATATCGACATCTTGAAGTTCATGAAGGTCGATTGCCTGGCGCTCGGCATGCTCTCGTGCATGAAGCGTGGCTTTGATCTTCTCGCTCTGCACAAGGGCATCAATCTCGATCTCGCGAGCATCCCGGCCGAAGACCCGCGCACCTATGCGATGATCAGGCGTGCCGACACGCTCGGCACCTTCCAGATCGAGAGCCGCGCGCAGATGTCGATGCTGCCGAGGATCAAGCCGCGCACCTTCTATGACCTCGTCATCGAGGTGGCGATCGTTCGGCCCGGGCCGATCCAGGGCGACATGGTCCATCCCTATCTTCGCCGGCGCGAGGGCAAGGAGGCGGTCGTCTACCCGAAGCCGGAACTGGAGCAGGTGCTTGGCAAGACGCTCGGCGTGCCGCTCTTCCAGGAACAGGCGATGCGGGTCGCGATCGAGTGCGCCGGCTTCACGCCCGGAGAAGCCGATCAGCTCAGGCGCGCCATGGCGACCTTCAAGCATACCGGTGGTGTCTCGAAGTTCGGCGAGAAGCTTGTCCGGGGCATGGTTGCCAACGGCTATGAGCCGGACTTTGCCATAAAGACCTTCAAGCAGCTCGAAGGTTTCGGCAGCTACGGGTTCCCGGAAAGCCACGCCGCCTCCTTTGCGCTGATTGCCTATGCTTCTTCCTGGCTGAAATGCTGGCATCCGGACGTCTTCTGTGCGGCTCTCCTCAACGCTCAGCCGATGGGATTTTACGCCGCGGCACAGATCGTGCGGGATGCGCGCGACCATGGCGTCGAAGTCCGGCCGGTCTGTGTGAACGCAAGCCGCTGGGATTGCACGTTCGAAACAACAGGAGACGAAAGTCGCTTTGCCGTCCGTCTCGGGCTTCGCATGGTCAAGGGGCTGGCGAATGGCGACGCTGCGGCGGTCGTTGCCGCGCGGGACGAACGACCTTTCGAAACCGTAGATGATCTCTGGCGTCGGGCAGGCGTGCCGGCCGCTTCTCTCGTGGAGCTCGCCGAAGCCGATGCGTTTCAGCCTTCGCTCAGGCTGGCGCGGCGCGAGGCGCTCTGGGCGATCAAGGCATTGCGCGACGAGCCGCTGCCGCTCTTTGCCGCCGCTTCGGCCCGTGAAAGCCGGACTGTCGCCGAACTCGATGAACCCTTTGTGGCGCTGAGGCCCATGACTTCGGGTGGGGAGGTGGTGGAGGACTATGGGCATGTCGGGCTGACGCTGCGCAACCATCCGCTCTCGTTCCTGCGCGCTGATCTTTCGAAGCGTCGCATCGTCAACTGCCGCGACGCGATGCTGACGCGCGACGGAAAATGGTTGGAAGCTGCGGGCTTGGTGCTCGTCCGCCAGCGGCCGGGCTCGGCCAAGGGCGTGATGTTCATCACCATCGAGGACGAGACCGGCATTGCCAATCTCGTTGTCTGGGCCAAGACCTTCGAGAAGTACCGCCGCGTGGTTCTCGGCGCTGGCATGCTCGGCGTCTATGGCTGTATTCAACGGGAAGGCGAGGTCGTGCATCTCGTCGCCCATCGCTTGACCGACCTGTCAGCCGAACTCGCAAGCGTCGGTGACCGCGATGCCGGCTTTCCGGTGCCGCACGGGCGAGGGGACGAGTTCCATGATGGGTCGCAGGCGCCCGACCCGCGCGGGCTGCCGAAGGGGCCGCGGCCGCGCGACATCGTCGATCCCTACCTGCATCTCGATGCGATCAAGGTGAAGACGCGGGATTTTCGCTGAGAAGTGCTTTCCTTGGAATTCTCGAAAGCCGGTTTATTGCTTCGTGCGGCTCGAAGCCCTGACGCTCCGCGAGGTCCCCGTCTTAGAGGTTTCGGACGAAGTCTGGGCGCAGACGCTCAACGTTTATCTCATTGGCTATGTCTGCATGGCGCGGCCTGTCTTGCCGACGATACGGGCTGAGGTCTCGGACCGCTCGAGCGGTTTCCTCCACCTCGCACTCAAGCTTTGGCTAGCGTTTGCCTAGCCTCGTTCGCCCCGCGGCCCGAATTGAGAGAGATGAGTCAGACGAGAGTCCGATAAGTCCAGCGCCAAGGGCGGCTTCGAGGGTCTGGCTGTATTCACTTCCCGCGAGACCATGTTTTTTGGAATGATTTTCAGCAGCGCCGCGTGAGACGGATGGCGACACTCCATATCGAACGCTGTGGAAGGCACCCAAAATAATAAGAAGTTTTTCGTCCAAGCTCTTCATTGTCTACCTTCAATCTATCTTGTGGCGGAGGCGGCAATGACCACGAGAGGATGGCATTGGACTCACCTGCGGTCACCCGCGTGCTGCGGTTCTTTGGCTGTGCGGAATGGTTACCCGCGCTTATCGCGCAGGCGTTGGTAAAGCTCCGGCCTTCGATGAGATCGCTGCATCGGCGCCGTGCTTGTCAGGTTGGATGAAACCATGTCCTTATTGGAAGCATTTAACTGTGCCGGTGGCCGTGACGAGTCCTTCCAAAGCAAAATTGAGGCCCCGGTCCGAGACATGGGGTCTGATAGCGATTTTGAAAGGAAGATTCGTTCAGAGCGCGATGCCAATCGCGCAATAATCAAAGCTAGCGAGCAAACTCGAGAGATCATTCTATCCGTGTCTTCGCCGGACCGTCAATCGGTAGTAAAATTCATCCCCCGATCTGTGTTCGTGGCTGCTCTTGATGCTGTGGACGGCTCCTCCGCCGGCATCGCGATGTGCCATATTTGCGGTGTTGTTAGGGACCGCATGGGAGGAGCCATCCATGGAAGAGATTACCACGATTGGACTCGACATTGCCAAGTCGGTGTTCCAGGTGCACGCCGTTTCCGCAACTGGCACGGTGGTCGTTCGCCGACAACTGAAGCGCCGCTATGTTGTTCAGTTCTTCGCGGGCCTCAACCCCTGCCTGGTGGGCATAGAAGCCTGCGCAACAGCCCATCACTGGGGGCGGGAGCTGGCAAAACTTGGCCACGAGGTTCGGCTGATGCCGCCAGGCTATGTGAAACCTTACGTCAAGCGCAACAAGAACGATGCTGCTGATGCCGAGGCCATTTGCGAAGCGGTGACGCGCCCGAACATGCGGTTTGTCCCGATCAAAACAGTGGATCAGCAGTCAATCCTGATGCTTCATCGTACCCGTATGCTGTTCATTCGCCAACGCACGATGACCATCAACGCCGTCCGCGCTCATCTCGCCGAGTTCGGCATCGTCGCGGGTATCGGCCGCAATGGGCTGCAGGTG
>NZ_FMXF01000061.1:0-16113 GCF_900103435.1 Sinorhizobium sp. NFACC03 | reverse complement strand
CAAACCGAAATCTTCTCATCACACACTTCGGCCCTGCCGAACACGGGCCGCCACCAAGCGGCCCTTTTGTTTTGCTAGGATCGAGACAAACAACGGGATTTTGCTGACGCAAAACCCGGACCGGATTAAACGGGATTTTGCCTTCGGCAAAACCCGGAAAGAGCGGATAAATCCCATAGGGATTTACCGCGATGACGGATAAACCGCTTAGCGGTTTACCTAGTTGGCGCGGGGTGGAGCAGCCCGGTAGCTCGTCAGGCTCATAACCTGAAGGCCGCAGGTTCAAATCCTGCCCCCGCAACCAACGAACCCTGTGATCCCACCAAGCCCCTGCCATGCAGGGGCTTCTTGTGGGGCTTCTTGCGTTTTGGACCCATCATTCCTCGAGAACGGCCGTTTCCCCGAGGAAGGCTGGGTTCTTCTTGCCGCAGGCGACGGACAGGATCGCGGCCAGATCGCCGCGCAGTACGATCGCCAGCTCCTCGCCATCTGGAACCAGTTCGATCCTTTCGACCAGCGTGCGCAACATCTGGTTGGCTTCGCAACCTGCCGAGCAATATGGGCAAGACCACATTCATCCGCGCCTGGTCGCCGGAACGTCGCCCCTCCCGAACGAGATGGACGAGGCACTCGGACCGCAAATGGCGGGGGTCGGCGCGATCGGTAATCAGGAGACGACCCCGCAGATCGGCAAGAGAGAGTTTGGAAGCCTCGTCGATCTGGGTTTCCACCCCTGGGGGACGCATATATACGGCAGTCCCATTCGATTCAGCGCAGCAGCGGTCCGCGAGCGGCCATGAGGTACGCTCGTCCAATTGATCGCGCTGAAGCGGGAAACCCGGAAAGGGATTTCCCGATTTTTTCTTTTCTTCTTTTCTCGGCTACAGATACGTTGGCCGACGATGTGTTGCATGGTCCTCCCTTTGGCTTCTGCGACCATTCTCAGCCCCACATGCTGGACAGCGGCGCTGCGGCCAGCTTGTCGCCGAACGGCACCACATCAGTGCTGTCATAGAGGACGACGCCGAAGGCGAAACGATCGCCGCAGGCCCCTGCAAGTGCGCGGAGCCCTCCGAAATCGCCGGCCTTGACCGTGGCGCTGGCCTTGACCTCGATGCCAGCGATCATCCCATCGTCGCGTTCCAGTACGATGTCCACCTCGCGCATGTCCCGATCCCGGAAATGATATGGCGTCAACCGCAGGTTCGACGCCGTCATTAGCTTCAGAACTTCGGAAAACACGAAGCTCTCCAGCAGCGCGCCGAATGCTCCGCGATCCGCCTTCACTCGGTCGAAGGTGAGCCCGCGCACACTGGCCAGCAGACCTGAATCGAGGAAATGCAGCTTGGGCGTCTTGACGATACGCTTCAGCGTATTGGTGAACCAAGGCTGTACCGTTGCGACCAGGAAAACCTGTTCGAGCAGGCCGACATAACGCTGCCCAGTCTTGTGACTGACGTTGATGCTGCCGCCGAACTGCGAATAGTTGACCAATTGGCTTGTATGTTCGGCCAATAGCCGCACGAACTTCGGCAGCTCGGTCAGCTTCTCCACATCGGCAATGTCTCGGAGATCTCGCGTCAGGATAGAAGTCAGATAGGACCGCGCCCAATCTTGCCGTCGTCGTTCGCTGTTGCGGCTGATCGCTTCGGGGAATCCCCCGAGCAGAACGAGTTGGACGAAGTCGTCTCCGATGATAGAGCTCCGCGGGCTCTTTAGCTTCCCGTCGAAAAGGTGCTCCAGAAAGGACGGCGTCCGGCCTTCGATCTCGGCCCTCGCCAGCGGCAGCATTCGGATGGTCTCCATTCGCCCGGCCAAGCTGTCCGCAATCCGCGGTAAAGTCAGCACGTTTGCTGACCCGGTAAGTAGAAACCTGCCCTGACGATAGTCCTCATCGACTGTCTTCTTGATCGCCAGCAGCAGGTCTGGCGCACGCTGAATCTCGTCGATGATGGCTCTATCCAGGCCCCGAATGAAGCCGGCAGGATCAGATTGGGCGGCCTCGAGAACTGTCTGATCGTCGAGGGTGATATAGGTTCGGCCGGCTTCTCCCATCTTTCGGACAAGTGTAGTCTTGCCGGCCCGGCGCGGTCCTACGATGAGGACGACGGGAGTATCCAAAAGGGCTTCCTCCGCCCGCTGCTCTACAAACCTTTCGAACATGCTTCCCTCGAATCTCGGACGATTGGAACTATCGTACTCGGCTGATTGGAAGTCAATGTCCCGCTAATTGGAACTTGCAAGGCCGAAATTTGGGAAGAAGGATTTGGTATTTCTCGCTCAACCAATGGCGGGAATCGTTTGGTTGCGAGCCCCCGCTGCGCGCTTCCAAAAAGCCCCCAAGCAGAAATGTTAGGGGGCTTTTTGACGTTCTAGGCACAGCGCTAGCCAATGCGTCGGTCCACCCTCCGGACCACGACGGAAGACGCGTGGAACGGTTCTTCAACAGGATCAAGCAGTTCCGAGGCATCGCAACACGATATGACAAGCGCCCAGAAAACTACTTCGCCGACCGGCTGCTCCGCGACATACGCCTGGCACAAGAGAGATTGGTCGAAATTGCTGACAAGCCTGATGGTCCGCCCGCCACCGACGGCGAGGCATTACCGCTCGAAGACTTTCTGTCTGGCTTACGGATTGCTTGGCGTGGTGGTGAAGTGAAACCGACTGCCCGCTCCAAGCCAGCGGCCAAGCGAGAGCGGCGGAGGCCCGATCCTCTACTCGCCGTCACTGCCGAACTCGAGGAATGGTTCGAGGCGGAGCCGTGGCGAACTTCGCGAGAGTTGCTTGAACGCTTGCAGGTCAAATACCCCGGCGTGTATCCCGACGGCCTCATTCGGACCGTGCAGCGCCGAATGAAGATCTGGCGCAGTACACAGGCCAATGCGCTGGTGTTCGGGCCATTCGCCGATGCCGCGCGGCCGACGGAAATCGTAGAGGTCGCGCAGTGAAATCATTACCGAACAATACAGGAATGGCATCCGCGCTCTTACCGCCAGGTTGGCCTTCGACAACCCGACCCGACCGGAAAACATGATGACCGCCCGCGAATCCGCCCGCTCGCTACAGCGCTATTGAGGGCGCGCTCGCGAGCGGCTTCGCTACCTCCGTCACCTGCACCAGGTGCGGGGACACGATCGGAACAACCCGTGAGGCATTCGAGAACATCCGAGTGAGGCAACGGCATTATTCTCTGGGAACACTCTTGGGTGAGGCAATACGCATCTCACCGTGATTGCCGCCGCGCAGCGAGCGACCTCCGCATCTTTTGCAGGCCGATCCCGAACCTTTTGCCGCAGGTCGCGCTGTCGTTCGTATTGATCCGAAAGGCGGCGCGCGCGCGCCCGGAACCGATCGGGAACTGCGGCGTTGGGACTAGCCTTTGGCTGACACAAAAAAGTCGGAGCCGCGGGGCATGGCCCCTTGGGGCGCGCGAACAGGCGTGCCGTTCTGCCGGCTTTGATGCGGGCGATAAGCGCAACTGGCGCGGAGACCTCCCAATAAGAGGAACAAAGATGATGTCGATTCGATCCAAACTTTTCGCAACGGTGACCTTGCCCGTCTTCGCCGTATCTTTGGCAATTCAGCCGGCGCTAGCCGAGAGCCTGAGGGCGCCGTTCCAGGTAGCGCAGGAAGGGACTGAGCAGCAGTCTCCCGAGGACTTGCTTCTGCTCAAGAAGCGGAAGAAGCAACATGCCGCCGAGGAAGGGCAGACAGAACAGCAGCAACCGCAGGCCGAGGAGCCGCAGCGTCAGGTCGAAGAGCCGGTTCGCAAGAAGCGCAATCAGCAGGCCGAAGAGCAGCAGCCCGGCTCCGAGGAAAACTCACCGCGGCAGGCTGAAGAACTGCAAGCGCCTGTGCGCAAGAAGAGGAAGCAGCACGCCGAAGAACAGCAGCCTGGCGTCGAGGAAAGCGCTCCGCAGCAAGCCGAAGAGCAACAAACTCCTGTGCGCCAGAAGCGCAAGCAGCAGGCGGAGGAGCAGCAGCCTGGTGCAGAGGAAGGGACTCCGCAGCAGGCCGAAGAGCAACAAACTCCGGTGCGCAAGAAGCGCAAGCAGCAAGCTGAGGAACGGCAGCCTGGTGTCGAGGAAGCGGCTCCGCGGCAGGCTGAGGAGCAACAAAATCTTGTGCCCAAGAGGCGCAAGCAGCAGGCCCAAGACCAGCAGCCCGCCGTAGAGGAAGGCACCCCGCAGCAGGTCGAAGAACATCAGGTACCCGCGCCCAAGAAGCGCAAGCAGCAGGCGGAAGAACGGCAGCCCGCCTCAGAGGAGGGCACCCCTCAGAAGGCCGAGGAACAGCAGGTACCGCTGCCCAAGAAGCGCAAGCAGCAAGCTGAAGGAAAGCAGCCCGAGGAGCAAAAGGCCCTCGAAGAGCGTGCCGCACCGACGGGCGAAACCACAGCAGAGCAGCCGACGCCGCAGACAGGCGAGGGTGAGCAGCAGCCAGTTCGAGGAGCCGAACAACCCGCAACGGCCGAGCAGCGCCAGGGTGAGGAACCTCAAGGTAAGCCCGCTCCGATCGTTGTCGACAAGCGCACGAAGGAAGAGAAGCGCAAGATCGCCCAGGATCCGGCGGCGACCGACGAAACCGTGCTGCTTCCGGTCGATAACGGCGCGGCTGTGCTCGACAGCGACAAGGACGCCGATAACTCCGGGGGCAACCGGGCGCGCGAGGCTCGGCGCAAGCAGCGCGAAGAGCTACGCGTCCAGGATCAGAACATAGCGCCGCCGACCGACGACGCCGCGGCCCAGGCGGAGATTCCGGCCGAGATGCGGCAGGCGGTTCCGCAGAGAATCGAGGCCGCGATCAAGGAAGAAGGCCGACGCGTCGAAGCGGCGCCGGTCTTCTCGGTCCCAGAGACGACGAACATCGTCAACGACACCGTCATCAACAATACGGTGATCAATAGCACGACGGTCAACAACACCACGAACAATGATGTGACCGAGGTGCAGGTCGTCGAGAGGGTCGACGATCGCGTCGTCCTCGGTGTCGGCGACCAGATCTTCGTGCGTGGTGACGATCGTCCGCGGCTGCGCCACGATGCGCAGGAGGCCTACTACGACGAGCTTCCGCGCGGCCGCGTTCGCGAAACGATCGTCCGTCCGGGCGGCTACCGCATCGTCACTGTTTACGACCGTTACGGCGACATCTTGCAGCGCTCGCGCGTCGACGGCGACGGCAACGAATATGTGCTGATGTATGCGCCGGAGTATCAGGAGGATCGGCGCCCGGCGATCCTCGACGTCGGCTACGAACTGCCTCCGATGCGTCTGACGATTCCGGTCGATGACTACATCGTCGATTACTCGGAAGATCCGGAAAGGGACTACTACGAATTCCTGTCCGAGCCGCCGGTCGAACGTGTCGAACGCGTCTATACGATCGATGAGGTCCGCAATTCGGCCCGCCTCCGTGACAAGGTCCGGCGCATCGATCTCGACACGATCCACTTCCCGACGGGAAGTGCCGAAGTCTCGATGTCGCAGGCAAAGACACTGCGAACGGTCGCCGAGGCAATGCAGAAGGTTCTCGACAAGGATCCCGGTGAAACCTTCTTCATCGAGGGGCATACGGACGCTGTCGGTTCTGACCGCGCGAACTTGGTCCTGTCCGATGAACGTGCCGAGTCCGTCGCAGTCCTCCTGACTGAGGTCTATGGTATCCCGGCGGAAAACCTTGTCACGCAAGGCTATGGTGAGCGCTTCCTGAAAATCGGCACGCAGGAACCCGAGGAGGAGAACCGCCGGGTGACCATCCGAAGGGTGACGCCGCTGGTGCGCCCGGTCGCGCAGCGGTAACCGAAATCTGCGTCGCCATGCGTCTTATCAGACGTCTGGCGACGCAGCATGCTGAGTTGCTGCATCTTCTACGTCCTTACTGGCGACAAGCATCCGTGAATATGGGAAAATGCGCGCAGATTAAGCCCAACGATATCGTGGCGCCCCAGGAGCAGTCATCGCTGTGGATCGAAAGCTCGCAGCCATCCTTTCAGCCGATGTTGCTGGCTTCAGTCGCCTTGCGGCGCTGGACGAGGAAGGTACGCTTGCCGCACTAAATGTGTGTCGCAACAGGATTGCCGAAGTGGTGAAGGAGCATGGCGGCCGTATCTTCGGTAGCGCCGGTGACGGTTTTGTCGCCGAGTTTCCAAGCGCTGTCCAGGCCGTCCGGTGCTCGGTCGAAATCCAGCGTCGTCTTTTCAGAGCCTCAGAAGATCGCCCACCCGATCGCCGGTTGGAGTTCCGCATAGGCATCAACCTGGGTGACGTGGTCGTGTCGGGAGACGACCTGCTCGGCGACGGCGTCAATATCGCGGCGCGCGTGCAGGAGATCGCCGCTCCGTCAGGCATCTGCATTTCCGCATCGGTGCGCGAGCATCTCGATGGGAAAGTGCCGTTCCCGCTGATCTCTCTCGGCGAGCGCAACCTGAAGAACATCCCGCGGCCAATTTTCGTCTTTCGGGTTGATTGGCAGCAAGAGACGGCTGTCGAAGGCGGCATCGCGTCCGCGCCATCACTTTCTGCCCGCCGTGGCAAGGACCAGCCATCGATCGTCGTCATGCCCTTCGACAACCTCAGCGGACAGGGCGACGAATACTTCGTGGACGGCGTTGTAGAGGAGATCACCGCCGCGCTCTCGTGCGTTCGGAATTTCTTTGTAATCGCGCGACAGTCCGCGTTCACCTACAAGGGGCGCTTTGTCGACGTGCGTGAGGTCGGCAGGGAACTCGGCGTCAATTATGTGGTCGAGGGCACCGTTCGCCGAGGCGGCGACCGACTGCGCATTTCCGTGCAATTGGTCGATGCGGAGACAAGAACCCAGTTCTGGTCCGATCGCTACGAGGGCGCAATCGAAGATATGTTCGAATTCCAGGATCGGATCGCGGCGCAGGTGGCAGGCGCCATTCACCCGGCCATTCGCGATGCCGAGATCGAACTGGCCAGGCGCAGGCCGCCGACCAGTCTCCGGGCCTATGATTTCGTCATGCGCGCCTACCCGAACCTCTGGGGCCGCCGCAAGGATACCAACAACCAGGCGATCGAACTGCTTCGGCAAGCGGTCGCTGTTGATCCGGGTTATGGCCGCGCGCACGCACTTTTGGCGTGGTGCCACGCCTCGAACGCCTCCTACCTGTGGACCGAACAACCGGAACGCGAGCTGGAAATGGCGCGCGCGGCGGTTGATGCTGTAGGCTCAATCAGCGACGATCCGACCGCCCTGACTGCCGCCGGTGCGGCATTGAGCATTTGCGGCGACCAGGAGCGCGCCACCACCTTTATCGAAAAGGCGCTTGCGCTTGATCCAAACAATGCCTGGGCATGGGCGCGCCTGGGCTGGCTTGCGATCTACAAGGACGAAGCCACTCTGGCAACGGAACGCTTCCAGCGGGGGATGACCCTGAGCCCAAGAGATCCGCTCGCATTCAACATGAGATTGGGGATGGCTTTTTCCTTGGCCATGGAAGGTGCTCTTTCACAAGCGATTGCGATAGCCCATGAGGTCGTCAACACCTATCCAGACGTCACATGGTCCTACCGTCATCTCGCCGCCTGGTCGGCGATGAACGGAGACTTGGAGACCGCCCGATGGGCTGCAGGGAAGCTATTGGCGGCCGAGCCAGGCTTTACCATCGACCGATATCGAGCGCTTCCCTGGTTTCAAAACATCCCGCGGTGGCAAGATCAAATGGCCGAGGGGTTGCGGAAAGCGGGATTGCCTGAACGCTGATGGCCATTCAAGGACATGGGCGATTGCTGGAGAAGGCGCAAAGCACTCTGCCCCCGCATAGGGGCCCAACGGCTCGGCTCCCGGATCTTGCGGCGAGGGCACCTGGATTACTTGCTGGACTCGGATAGCGGGCCGGTCTGCTACTGCTCTTCGCTTCCGTTAAATTCCCGACCCGTCGAGCTCTTGGTCGTCATCACCTTCCCAGGGTAAGGGCATCGAGGTGAGATTGAGATTGGCCGAGGGCATCGGCATCCAGCATTTCAGTTCCGGCTCGGCGTACTCGACGATGCGGCCGGGCGAGGAATCGGAGGCGCGCCAGCCTTCTCTACCGAACTGATCGCCATTCGACCAATAGGCAAGGTCAACTTCCGCTGTCCCTTGTTCGGACGGGCGGATCGTGACGAGGATCCGACTGCCGTTTTTCGGTGCGCTTGCCATGTGGCGCCAGCGGTCTGGCTCAGCCATCATTCGTCCTCCTCCTCGCTCCCGGTTGCAAGTTTCGCCGCGCCGTCGAAAACGGTCAACACAAACTTTGGGCAACCCACCGTCTATCGATTTGGGCGTTCGATCCTCGACATGCTGTACGCGCATGATCGCAGCGAGCAAGCGTCGCTCAGATGTTGGCGGCGGCGGATCGCCGTAACCCGTGAATCCAATGCGTTCCGCCGTTTCGGCGCGCACCGGAGCCCGCACATTCAAGATCCGATCGACGACTTCAAAGCCGATGTCTGCGGCTTTGAAGCGTGTTCAGGAGAGCCGGGTGCTGATCGTGGCACTAGCCGATCGTTCGCACGCTATCGGCCATCAGCTTGATGCCGAGTGCGCCCACCACAGCGCCAGCCACGCGGTCAATCCAGGTCTTCGAGCGCAGATAGACGACCCGCGGCGCACGTGACGAAAAACCAAGGGCGACAATCGCATACCACACGAACTCGTTGATGAAGAGCAGTGGCGGAAGCGCCAGCAGCATCCAGGTGGGTGTGGGAGACGGTAGCAGCGCAGCAAACATGGATGCATAGAAGATGGCCGTCTTCGGATTGGAAATCTGCACGAAAAGGCCCCGCAGCAGAGACTTCCACAGTGTACCTGGTTGATCTGCGGGCGCATCGGCAATCGCTATCGTCTGGGGAGCGGCACGCCAGATACCGACGCCGATCCAGACGAGGTACGCGCCACCGGCGAGCCTGAGCAGCATGCTGAGCCACTCCACTTGAAGGAGGATTGCCGTCAGGCCGGCGACTGCAATGCAAGCGAATAGAAAGCCGCCAATTCCCATGCCTACCGCTGCCATTAATCCGTCAGCGCGTGACCGGGCGATCGCGATACGCGACACCACAATAAAGCTTGGGCCAGGACTCATGGCTCCAAGAAGGAAGACGCCCAGGATGGTGACAAGAATTGCGAATTCATGCATGTCGCTTCCTCCCGAAAAATCCGGCACCGCGGTGCGCCAGCACTATGGCGACTGTTGCGTCGTTGCTCAATCGTCCGAGTGCTCAGTCCAGCACGCGCGACCGACGCGTATCCTCATTTGGGGCGATTTGGCCGTTGCTCGGTTCCCTCAGGCAAATTCCACTGTGGCCTGGGCCTCGTTGACCACCCAGGCGATGAATACCTTCGCGAGTGGGGAATGGTCGCGGTTCTTTTGCGTGATGATGTAATAGCCCTTCGTTGCCGATTTTATGAAACCTATGAGCGGGCGGACGAGCGCACCTTGGGCAAGCTCTTCGCCAGCAGTGATGTTGTCTCCCATCGCTATGCCAATTCCGCAGCGCGCGGCAGCAAGATTCTGATTGAAATCCTCGAAACTCAGGCGACGCACAGTTGGCGGTATTTCCTGGCCGTGCTGGCTGAACCAGTCGTTCCAGTGCGTCCAGCCGACGCCATCGAGAAGCACGTGGCGCGTCAGGTCCCTGGTGCGCTTGATGTCGCCGTCGCGGTTGATGAGAATCGGGCTGCAGACCGGAAAGATCTCCATCTGGTTGAGTGGCGTCGTTTCCCCTTTTGCAACGCTTGGATCGCCGAACATGATCGCGAGTTCCGCCTGGCCGTCCGGAAAGGGTTCGCCCCATTCCGGCATGGAGAGGATCTGCAGTTCCGACACGCGCATATCGTTCGTAAAACTTGCCAAGCCGTGGCACGAGCCAACGGGTCGCAAAGGCGGGCATGCAGCGCACCGCAAGGCGCCCGGCGATCGGGTTTCGCTGGAGCCCGAGCACCGCGTCGTTGAGCGTCTCGAAGGATTGCGTGAGCTTGGAAAAGAGCTCCTGTCCTTGCGGGGGCAGGACGAAACTGTCGCGAGATTTCGTCGCCAAGGCGAAACCGAAATGCTCCTCCAACTGTCGGAATTGCTTGCTGACTGCGCCAGGCGTCACATGAAGGCCCTTCGCGGTGGTGCGGTGGCGCAGAATTATTGGGCGGCGTGAACCCGCTCAAAGCAGTTTGGCGGCAAAATCGCCGTGGGCCTTATGTTGGTCAACACATGAACGCCTACGGTCGGAGTTTGGGACGGCGTAACCGGGCTGATCGAGGTCTGCGAGAAGGCCGGAGCCGGAAGGCTGCCAGCCAAGCAGTGTCCGCGTACGCGCGCTGGAAGCGGCCATGTCGGCGCCTGCCATCGTGGCAAACCAGCCGAAGTGTTCACGCGGTCGCGCCTCGACAGGAAGGTTGAGCTGGCGGCCGATTACAGCGGCGATTTCCTTGAACGGGACTGCCTCGTCGGCGACGGCGTGGTACACCGGTTCCGTCACGCCCTGCTCCAGCGCGAGCCGGTAGACGCGGGCGGCATCCAGCCTATGAACACCCGACCAGCAGTTCTGTCCTTCGTCGATATAGGCCGAAACGCCCGTCGCGTGCGCCAGCTTCACCAGGACCGGAACAAAGCCGTAATCGCCGATCCCGTGAACCGACGGGGCGAGGCGTACGGTTGCTGCGCGCACGCCCCGGGCGGCAAGCGTTCTTGCTGCCGCCTCCGACTTGCGCGGGCTGGCCGGGTTCGGAAGATCCATTTCGGTGACGCCGCGCGGCAGGCCGGACAAACCGGAGGTAACCAGCAGCGGCCGGTTTGATCCTTCGAGTACACTGCCCAGGATCTCGATCACGCGTTGGTCCTGTGCGGCACTTTCGAGGAATGTCGTGAAGCCATGGTTCCCGGCGGAATGGATGAAATCATGGTTGAAAGCGGTATGGACGACGGCGTCTGCTGCCGAGGCGGCTTCGCGCAGGACATCAAGGTCGTCGAGCGAGCCTTGGACTATATTGGCGCCGGCGGCGACAAGATGTTCTGCTTTCTCCATGGAGCGGGCAAGGCCGGTGACGCGGTGACCGGCGCGTAAAAGGTCGTCCACGATGGCCGCGCCGACCCAGCCGGTCGCGCCTGTAACGAATACGTGCATGATGTTTCTCCAGTCTTTGGGCAAGTCTTGAAGGTTGGGTAGCCGCAGATCTATCCGGCCCGAATGGACAGTTCGACATCCTCCGCGAAGGGCACGGAGATATAGACCGAGGCGTCTGAGCGAACATGGGCAAGGTAGTCGGGGCAATCGTCGGCGTTATCGGCGACAATCAATGCGCCGGGTTTCAAGCGGTCTTCCACCAGAGCCAGCACGTCGCGGTAGAGGGCTTTGGCGCCATCGAGCAGCAGCAGATCGATCGTCTCGGGAAGATCGGTGCTCAAGGTCTTGAGCGCATCGCCTTCCCGGATTTCGACAAGGTCGATAAGGCCGCCGTCAGCCAGGTTTTGGCGTGCCCGTAGGATCTTGGAAGGCTCGAACTCGCTGGTGATCAATTGCCCGCCGCCATTGTCCCGCAGCGCGGCGGCAAGATGGAGCGTGGAGATGCCGAAGGATGTGCCGAATTCCACGATCGATTTCGCGCCGCAGCTGCGAGCCAGCATGTAAAGCAGCGTGCCCGTTTCGCGCGATACCGGGAGCCAGAGATCCTTCAGTCGCCCATACAAATCGAGATATTCCGTCTTGCTGCGCACGAGGCGTTCGCGCTCCTCGCGCGAAAGCGCGGCCATCGCCGGACTTGATGCCGCATCGGCTTCTTTGAACAGGCGATCGAGAAGCGGTGCGAGAGGTTCTGTCGTCAAGGTCGTCATGAAAAGCTCCGTTGCAGGAATGCGGCTTGTGTTGAAATCGAAAATACGAATAATTCGTCGCATTCGCTAATCGCATTGCCGAGCGCCCCAATGACGGATCGTCCAAGTGCCCGTATATCCTCAAGAAAGCAGCCGAGACAGGCACGCTCGAACGAGCTTGTCCGAGCCATTTTGCAGGCTGCTGTTCATGTTTTGGCAGAGGAAGGTGCGCAGAGATTCACCACCGCTCGGGTAGCTGAAAAAGCCGGCGTGAGCATCGGATCGCTCTACCAGTATTTTCCCAACAAGGCGGCAATCCTCTTTCGATTGCAACGCGACGAGTGGCAGCAGACTACGGATCTTCTGCGGGGTATCCTCGAGGACCGCTCGCAATCGCCGCTTCAGCGGCTACGGACCCTCGTCCAAGCCTTTATCTGGTCTGAATGCGAGGAGGCGACCGTCCGCGTCGCGCTTGATGACGCCGCCCCGCTCTATCGCGATGCGCCCGAAGCCCGAGAGGCAAAGGAAGCGGGCGATCCGATCTTCGAAAATTTCATGCTGGAAGTGCTTCCCCACAGCACCGGTTCCGTCCGGCAATTGACCGCGGATCTGATCATCACGACGATGACCACTGTCGGTAAGGAGTTTTCAGAGACGCCAAGGAGTCTGGCCGAGATAGAGGTCTACGCCGATGCCATGGCCGACATGTTCTGCGCCTACATCAGCAGCATGGCTGACGGAGCTAAATCGTAGCGCCGGAAACGTCTCTCTGAAGCGGGCGGTGCCGGCCGGTTGAACCGACTGAGTAATTGACTGGCGGCCGGTTCGATTGCATGTCGCCGAGATGCCCGTCCGTGCGCCGCAATCAGCCGCCCGACCAGAAGCGTTCCTTGTCAAAGGCCTTTTT
Organism: Sinorhizobium sp. NFACC03; assembly: GCF_900103435.1. NCBI lineage: Bacteria > Pseudomonadati > Pseudomonadota > Alphaproteobacteria > Hyphomicrobiales > Rhizobiaceae > Sinorhizobium > Sinorhizobium sp. NFACC03. The sequence goes on along the minus strand of NZ_FMXF01000061.1, from coordinate 3,397 downwards.
CTGTTCGCCGAGTTTAGAAGCCCCATTCGGTATGAGGTTTGCATCCTCAGCGCTTGCCACGGAGAACACCAGGCTTGCCGGAAGGATCAGCTGCTCAAGATCTTTGGCCGGCGCCAGCGCCCACTTGAAGAGTGCAGCGTCACGAATTGACCACTCCGTCTTCGCGGACGGCGAGCCGGTGAGGCTTGATTCGCTGGCGCTCGGCGCCCGCATCGTGCCCGTGCCAAGTGCGATCTTGAACGACGAGGACGGAACGAATGCAGAGGTGTTTATCGGGAGCGCACGCTCGCTGGCGACCGTGCGGAGCGCCGGGAGCGGTACGGTGATTGAAGCAAGGTCGAAGAACGGCGGTTCTTCGACAGCCTGCTTGAGGGTCTGGCGTTCGAGGGCTTCTTCCCCACGGCTCTTGCGCGTCGGAAGCATTGCGGTGAGCAGGGTGTTGTCGGAGGGTGCCGCAGACTTGAATTTCGCTGGACCAGCACTGTTGGCGGCCACGATCGAGGTGGCCTTCACCCGTCGTTTGTAGTCGGCCATCGCCTGGTCATAACCTGGCAAGGCCCCGCCATTGGCAGGAAGATGAAGCGTCTGCCCCTTCGGGAAAATGCGGGCCAGTTCCTGGCGCGACATCCGCGGCCACGCCCGCACGTTTCCGACATCGAGATGCACGAAGGGAGACCCGGAGGTGGGATAGTAACCGACCCCTCCGACTTGCATCTGCATGGCGATCTCCCGCAACCGAGCGAGTTTCACGCCTGGAATGTAGAAGTCCATCGCCTTTCCCAGCATGTGCTGGCTGTTCTTGGCGACCCCGGTACTGCGCGAACGCCCGCGCAGCATGTTGTTGGTCGCGGGCGAGCGGTAAGCGGAGACGATGTTGATGTAGTCCTTCGCCCCTGCGCGCTGGTAGACTTCCCAGACTAGGTCGAGAAGACGCGGGTCCATGCGGGCAGGCTCGTTCCTTCGCCAGTCGCGCAGAAAGCGATTGATTTGTGCGAGCCCTTTCGGGTCGTATTTACCGTCCCGCTTGAAGGTGATCGTGGCACGCTCGCCGGTGTGGGTGAAGAACAGTTTTAATGATCGAACTTCCGCCGAAGACGCGGTGGTGGTGAAGGCCATGGTGGACGCAGCGATGGCGGTGATCGCGCTCACACGCCCAAACCATCGCGCAATGCGCTGGACGCTTCTTCTTGCGACGCCACACGATACAGGCGCCGGATACACGGTTACTGGATACTCAGACACGGCGGGTTCCGATTCATTCGAGGTACAATCCACCGGCGGCAAAGACCGGTGGTTCGGCTCTTCGACGGAAATTATGGTCAACGAAGGATTAAGAACCCGTTGATGCTACCCCAGAGGCTTCATGATGAAGAATTCCTGCGACGAGCAGGTCCCCACGACCCGGCTTTCGTTGCCAAATCGATCGGCCAAGGAGAGACCACTTGTTTTCTCCGGTCCATACGTTAGCTCATACTGAGTGAACCGGTTGCACCGTGGTATCTGCGTAGCCTGGGTGTCCTATGAGAAGTACTTCAGACGTCATTGCCGAACTGACGCAGGCCGAACGTGACGTTCACATGCTGACGGAGGGTGAAAAACTTCGCCTCCTCGTCCGAGCCTATGTCGCGGTCCAGGAAGGCTGGAAGATGCTCGGGCAGCCCGATCGACTAAAAGAGTCAGCCGAAACCATGGATATCATTCGGGCCGGGGGGATGCCGGTGCATCTCTACGATGACGAGATGCGGGCAATCCTCCAGGAGGCCGTCAAGGTCATCAGGCAGATCGAGGCCGCCATGGAAGCAAAAAACAATCCGATGCCCGCACCCGGCAAGCCTTAGGAGCAAGAGTCGTAACCGCCTGGCTGTACGGCTGAAGGCCATCGGTCGCGTGGTTCGTCGCCGCCCGTGCGTGGGACGTTCGCGAGACCAAGTTGCCATCGATTTCAGGAAAGAACGTCGTCGTCAGAGACAGGGAACGAAGATTCGATGGCCGCGCCAATGAAGGCTTTCCGCGATTGCCCAAGTTCGTCGCCGCGCTCCAGGGCAGCGCGGCAGCGGTTTCTTGCTCGTTCGTAGAACCATCCGCCCTGCGGCATTTCGCTGAGATACTGCAGGGCATCGTGTGGTCCGTTGATGGTGCGCTCGCCTTTCACACCAACCCTGACGGGGCGATCCCAAATGATAGCTTGCATCGCCGTTGTCTCCGGTTCGGCGCAGAACGCCTAGCCCGGAAAGTTGTTCCTGGGTCGGGCAGAGAGTGGCACCAGCCAATTTTGATTGCTTGCGCCCTCAACCCAGTCATGGACCATGTGGCACAACCTTGCGGGGCGGCGACCAAAATGGCACCGTGCACTGCGAGGAAAAATGACGATGGCCGATACACAAGCACTTTACCGCCTCTACGGCGTTCCGAGCTGGGGCTCCGTTCTCGTTGAAGCGGCGCTGGTGCAAGCGCGGCTACCCTACACGTTCGAGAATGTCGCGGGGTTCGATGAGCCCGGCCCGGCCCGGGACCGTCTTGTCGCCGTCAACCCGCTCGCACAGGTGCCCGTGCTCATACTTCCCGATGGCACGGTGATGACGGAGAGCGCGGCCATTCTGCTTCATCTTGCGGAGACATACCCAGAAGCCGGACTTGCGCCACCGGTCGGGGACCCGCTTCGTCCTGCCTTTCTTCGTCGCCTGATCTGGCTCGTGACTGCCGTATATGGGACCTTCACCTACGCTGACTACCCCGAGCGTTGGGCACCGAGCGTGCCGGACGAGTTGCGCAGCCGGGTGCTCGGGCGCCGAATGGATCTGTGGCGCCAATGGGAGGACGAGATCGCACCCGCGCCGTGGGCGCTCGGAGAGCGGTTCTCTGCCCTTGATATCTGGATCGCGGCGATGACGCGCTGGCGACCGGGGCGCGATTGGCTGGCGGCAAACTGCCCGAAGCTGCTCAGTATTGCTCTGCGTGTCGACGCGGATCCCGATCTTCGCGAGCTATGGACGAGCAACTTCGGCGCGATCTAATTCGCAACCCTGTCCCGGCGGGTGCGTGTGTCCTGCCGCTGCTGTGCAGCCTTTGCTACGGCGTCGACTCATAAACTTTGGCACCATATTCTTGTTGCGACGAGCTTTACGGCGGCGAGGTAGTTTTCCGGGCGTTTGTCATATCGGGTTGCGATGCCTCGGAACTGCTTGATCCTGTTGAAGAACCGTTCCACGAGATTGCGTTGCCGATAGACCCAGCGCGAAAACACGAAAGAGCCCTTGCGATTACGCTTCGGCGGGATGTTGGCCCAGGCCTTTCGCTCGGCGGCCTTAGCCCGAATGGCATTCGTGTCATAACCCTTGTCGGCCAGCAGGATGTCCCCCTCGCCAAGCTCATCCGTCAGCGCGTCGGCTTCGGCACA
>NZ_FMXF01000009.1:0-192424 GCF_900103435.1 Sinorhizobium sp. NFACC03 | reverse complement strand
ACTCACACCCTTCTTCAATCAACAACAATCCGAAAACCATCGTTGAGAAAATAGGTGTAGTCTCTTGTTAAAACGTGACCGCCAAAGTCTCTTTCCGAAAGAACCCTTTCGAGTTCCTCACGAGCTCCGCCGCCCACGTTTCTCTTTCTCTATATTCAATTGTCAAAAAACCGACGAACTCACCGTCCGTCAAACCGTTTCCAACAAGCCCGAAACTCTCGCCTCAGACCCCAAAATCAGCCTCAGCCAACCAGGGAAACTCTAGAGCGAAGGTCGTCGTCGCCAGCAGCGCCGCCGCCCTCGTCAGTGATCGGGCTTATAGACCCCACACCTCCAAGACGTCAACAGCGATCTTCAAAAAAACTTCAAAAAAGAACAAGCTATTGAATCTAAACGTGTTTTTCGACTGTTGATAAACTCGCTCGATTTTGAGAAGCGGAAACCTCCGGAATCGCACCGCGAATCTTTGATCAAACGGTCAAATTCCTTCCGGATCGCTCAAGACATCAAATATCGTCGTTTTGTCTCGGAACGATGCGAGCGCTGCCTTAGCTGAAGGACGTCTCGTTCCCCTATATATGGAGCACTCGGCCAGCCCTGGATCCCAGCCGCAGAACTATGCGAACTTGCTCTTCGCAGAGCACACAAATGTGCGGCGCCTTGCCCTTCCATGGCCTCTTACCGTACTTGCGAGATGTTCGCCGTGCTCGACACAATGACCATATGGCCGGCATATCGATCATTCTTGTGCGCTACGCTCCGTACGATCCGGACGGCTGAGCGTCACACCACATCGAAACCGGCGCGGAGGCCCAGACGTGACGATACATCTTCCTGCCCTGCCGGTTCGCGAGGTCCTGCCTCAATTGGCGCACGCACTCGCCGCAGGGCCGTGGGCGGTACTCTCGGCTCCGCCCGGCGCCGGCAAGACGACGGTCGTTCCGCTCTTCCTGCTCGAGCAGGACTGGGCGAAGGGCGGCAAGATCATTCTGCTTGAACCACGGCGGCTGGCGGCACGAGCTGCCGCCGGACGCATGGCGGAGCTTCTCGGCGAGAAGGTCGGCGAAACCGTCGGCTATCGCATGCGTCTCGACAACCGCATCTCTGCCAGGACGCGCATCGAGGTCGTGACCGAAGGCGTGTTCGCTCGCATGATCCTCGACGACCCGGAACTTAAGGGCGTCGCGGCCGTGCTGTTCGACGAATTCCACGAACGTTCGCTCGACGCGGACTTCGGCCTCGCGCTTGCACTCGACGTACAGGCGGCGCTGCGCGACGACCTCAAGATCATCGTCATGTCGGCGACGCTCGATGTCGAACGGGTCTCAGGCCTGCTCGGCGGCGCGCCTATCATAGAGAGCCAGGGCCGCAGCTATCCGATCGACATCCGCTACCAGGATCGCGGCGGCGAGAGTGTCGAGGATGCCATGGTGCGCGCCATTGCTGAAGCGCACCGCACCGAAGACGGCTCCGTCCTCGCCTTCCTGCCCGGCCAGGCCGAGATCGCCCGTGTCGCCGCGCGGCTCCAGGACCGCTTCGATGCAAACACGGCCATTGTGCCGCTCTACGGCAACCTGACCCAGAAGGAGCAGGATGCGGCGATCCGCCCGGCGCCCAAGGGCACGCGCAAGATCGTGCTTGCCACCTCGATCGCCGAGACCTCGATCACCATCGACGGCGTGCGCATCATCGTCGACAGCGGCCTGCAGCGGCTGCCGGTCTTTGAAGCCGCGACCGGGATCACCCGGCTGGAGACGGTGCGGGTCTCGCGCGCCTCTGCCGACCAGCGCGCCGGCCGCGCGGGACGGACGGAACCCGGCATCGCGATCCGCCTCTGGCACAGCGGCCAGACCGCAGCACTTGCCGCCTTTACGCCACCGCAGATTCTCGCCAGCGACCTTTCCGCCCTGCTGCTCGACTGCGCCCATTGGGGCGTCAGTGATCCGACCACCCTCGCCTTCATCGACTCACCGCCCGAAACGACGCTGACCGAGGCCAGGAAATTGCTGGCATCGCTCGGCGCGCTCGACCAAGCCGGCGCGTTGACGGCGAAAGGTCGCAAGATCCGCGATCTGGCGCTACCGCCGCGTCTCGCCGCAATGGCGGTTGCGGCAGCCGAAGAGGGCCAGGCTGAAGCCGCGTGTCTGCTCGCGGTCATGCTCACCGAACAGGGCCTCGGCGGTACCAGCATCGATCTCGAAGATCGGCTGCGCCGCTTCCGCCAGGAGCGTGGCGACCGCGCCGAGGCCTCGCGCAATCTGGCGCGCCGCATGGCGGCGGAACTGAAGGGGGCGCCGAAATCGAATGAACCGGTCCAGCCGGGCGCGCTGCTGATGCATGCCTTCCCCGATCGCATCGCGCTTCAGCGCGGCGGCCGCGGCCGGTTCGTGATGGCGAACGGACGCGGCGCGGAGATCCCGGAGACGGAGCGGCTTGCGGCCGCGCCGATGCTTGTCATCGCTGACCTCACGGGACGGGCCGGCGGTCAGCGGGTGCTGGCTGCCGCCGAACTCTCGCGCGCCGAGGTCGAAGAGCATATGCCCGAAGCGATTACCCGCGAAGACCAGAGCTTCTTCGACCGGCAAAGCCGGCAGGTGCGCGCGCGCCGCGTGACCAGGCTCGGCGCGATCATCTTCGAGGAGGCGCCGCTTGCCAGGCCAACCGGCGAAGCTGCCGCGCGCGCGCTTGCCGACGGCGTGCGCCAGCTCGGCCTCGCCGTCTTGCCGTTTTCGAAAGAGGCGATGCAGATGCGCGACCGCATCGGCTTCCTCAACCGCTCGATCGGCGAACCCTGGCCGGATGTCTCGGATCAAGCCTTGCTTGACCGTCTCGACGACTGGTTCGTGCCTTTCCAGCACGGCGTCACCGCCATTGCCGACATCAAGGCGTCCAACCTCTCGGATGGGTTGTTCTCCCTCATTCCGCACGAGCGGCAGCGGGAACTCGGCAGGCTCGCCCCGACGCATTTCGAGGCGCCGACCGGGCAAAGGCACCCAATTCACTACGACGGCGACGAGCCGCTTCTGTCGATCCGGGTGCAGGAGCTCTTCGGCCTGAAGATCCACCCGGCGATCGGCGACGGTCGCCTGCCGCTGCTGCTTGAACTGATCTCGCCGGGCCATCGCGCGATCCAGACGACGCGCGACCTGCCCGGCTTCTGGGCGGGCTCGTGGCGGGATGTGCGGGCGGACATGCGCGGCCGCTACCCGAAGCATCCGTGGCCCGAAGATCCGGCCAATGCGGCGCCGACGACACGGGCAAAGCCGCGTGGTACATGAGACGTAACCTCCGATGACTGGAATGCAGGCACGAATGACCACAGTTGCGCTCGAACACAACAACGACCAGACCAGTAACCGCAGCCTGCGCCTGCAGACGCTCGTCCGCCTGCGCTGGCTTGCCGTCGGCGGCCAGTCGATCGCCGTCCTCATCACCGCCTTCTGGCTGCAATTTCCGCTGCCGCTGATTTCCTGCCTGGTGCTGATCGCGAGCCTGGCGCTGGTCAACTCCTATGTGACGCTGCGCTATCCGCCAACCCACCGGCTGCAGCCGCCGGCCGCTTTCGCGCTTCTCGGCCTCGATCTCGCGCAGATCACCGGGCTGCTGTACATCACCGGCGGACTTACCAATCCCTTTGCGCCGCTGCTCTGCGTCCCCGTCATCATCTCTTCGGCATCGCAGCCGAAATCGCACAGCATCATCCTTGCCGGCCTTGCAGTGATCGCGATCACAGCACTTGCCTTCTCGCCTTTTCCACTGCCCTGGTATCCGGGCACGGTTCTCCTGATGCCGCGGGTTTTGACAGCCGGCATCTGGTTTGCGATCGTCTCGATGACCGCCTTTGCCGCCTTCTACACCTACCGCGTCTCCCTGGAAGCGAGCGAACTGTCGGAGGCTCTGACGGCGACAGAACTCGTGCTGCAGCGGGAAAAGCACCTGTCGCAACTCGATGGACTGGCGGCCGCAGCCGCTCACGAACTCGGCACGCCGCTGGCGACCATCAGTGTCGTCGCCAAGGAGATGGAGCGCGAGCTTGGCAACGATCCACGCTTCGGCGAGGACGTGCATCTGCTGCGCAGCCAGAGCGAACGCTGCCGCGATATCCTGAAGCGGCTGACGACGCTCTCCTCCGAAAGCGAGGAGCACATGCGCATGCTGCCGCTGTCGTCGCTGATCGAAGAGGTGATGGCGCCGCACCGCGAGTTCGGCATCCACATCAATCTCGTCGAGAAAGGTGACCGCGCCACCGAGCCGGTCGGCAACCGCAATGCCGGCATCCTTTATGGGCTCGGCAACCTGCTCGAAAATGCTGTCGACTATGCCAAGAAGGAAGTTGCCGTGACGGTCGAGCACACCGCGGACCGCGTGAAAGTGACGATCGAGGACGATGGCGACGGCTTCGCCCCGGATATCCTGCAGCGCATCGGCGAGCCCTATGTGACGCGGCGGCAGAAGGACGACAGCGCCGGTGGCCTCGGGCTCGGCCTCTTCATCGCCAAGACCCTGCTTGAACGTTCGGGCGCGCGCCTGCGCTTCGAAAATGGCGGACCCGACAGGCCAGGCGCCCGGGTCAGCGTCGAATGGCCGCGCGCCCTGATGGATACGAAACTGGCGAAATGACATTTCGCAGTTTATTGAACGAGACCAGAAGAAACCTATAATCTCGGCGAAAGCGCAGGTTTTCGCTCAAGGATTCCAGAATGACCGACAAATCGACAGCTTCGCCCAGCACACCCGCACAGGACGCCGAACTGATCGGACCGGACCGCACCCTGCTGCTCGTCGACGACGACGCACCGTTCCTCAGGCGCCTTGCCCGCGCCATGGAAGCCCGAGGCTTTTCAGTCGACATTGCCGAATCGGTCGCTGAAGGCATTGCCAAGGCCAAGGGCAATCCGCCGAAATACGCCGTCATCGACCTGAGACTCGGTGATGGCAGCGGCCTCGACGTGATCGAGGCGATCCGCGGACGGCGCGATGACACGCGGATGATCATGCTGACCGGCTACGGCAATATTGCCACCGCCGTAAACGCCGTGAAGCTCGGCGCCGTCGACTATCTTGCCAAGCCGGCCGATGCCGACGACATCTTTGCGGCGCTCGTTCAGCGCCAGGGCGAGCGCGTCGAGCCGCCGGAAAACCCGATGTCGGCCGATCGGGTTCGCTGGGAACACATCCAGCGTGTCTATGAGATGTGCGAGCGCAATGTTTCGGAAACGGCGCGCCGCCTCAACATGCATCGCCGGACGCTGCAACGCATTCTTGCAAAGCGCGCGCCGAAGTAACGGCGTCAGCCGCCGCTGTCGCGGTTGCCCGTGAGGATGTCGCCGATCTGATCGCCGAGTTCGCCGTTGCGCTCGGCTGCCCACTCCGCAAGCATCAGGCGCTGCGCCGCCGTGCGGGCAAAGAGCTGCAAGACCGATTTGCGCGTCGCCGGCGGCAGTTTGTGTTCGGGCGCCTCGCGAACGATGTGCCCTTCATAACCATCCGAAAGCAGCAAGCCGCATTCCTCGGGGAAGATATCGAGCGGCACGCCGGCATGGGTTGCGAAGAACAGCCGGTCGCAATGCTGCCGGTAATCCGGCCATTTGCGGTCGACGCGAAAGTCCTCGATCGAGGTCTTGATCTCGACAATCCAGATTTCGCCCTTGACCGACAGCGAGATCAGGTCGGCGCGCCTCCCGCTCGCCAGCGTCAGTTCCGGCAGCACCGAATGGCGCAGTTCGGCGAAAAGCCGCTGCACGCCGCGACGCACCATCATCGCGCGATTCGACTGTCGGCCGTCGATCAGCGGGTTGTCGTCATGGATGGAGAGGATGGTCATGCGCCCGGTGTCCCTTTGGGCCGGTCATTTTGTTGCAAAAAAACAAGGGTCATGGAATTTGCACTTTCCAGCCAAATTGTGGCCGCGCAATCTCTTGCATAGCACAGACTAATCGAAAATAACCGTAGTCACTGACGGTCGCGGCGACCCAGTTTTTACTTCGCTTCTTTTTTAAGAGACTCCCATGCGCTTCCGCAATGCCTTCCTCTTGTGCGGCCTCGCGGCGACACTCGCTGTTGCCGGCTGCTCGACGACATCGTCCAAGCCCGAAACGGCTGCGAACGAACCCGCTCCCGTAGCGCAAACGGTCGCTACGAATCAGATTTTCAACGGCGATTATGGCGCAGTTGAGGATCACGGTTACGCGCTGCCCGCCATTCCGATCAACAAGGTCGATACCCGGTTCCATCGCCAGATCGTCGACTACACCACCAGCGAGCGCCCTGGAACGATCGTCGTCAACACGCCGAATCGTTTCCTCTATTACGTGCTGCCCGGCGGCAAGGCCGTTCGTTACGGCATCGGCGTCGGCAAGGCCGGCTTTGCATGGGAAGGCGAAGCCTACATTGCCTGGAAGCAGGAATGGCCGATGTGGCATCCGCCGAAGGAAATGGCCGAGCGCAAGCCGGAAGTCGCCAAGTATGTCGAGGAAGGCATGGGTCCCGGCCTCAAGAACCCGCTCGGCGCCCGCGCACTCTATCTCTTCAACGACCAGGGCAAGGACACGCTGTTCCGCCTGCACGGTACGCCGGAATGGTCGTCGATCGGCACCGCCGCTTCGTCCGGCTGCATCCGCCTGATCAACCAGGACATCATCGATCTCTATTCGCGCGTTCGCCCCGGCAAGAACGCCCGCGTCGTCGTCCAGCAGTAACCGGGCTGCATCAGCCATCCGAAGCCGCCGACACCAGTCGGCGGCTTTTTTTACGTCGTTACTCAACCACCATTTGCCGGTGATGCGATGCTGCAACGGAGCGCTTCAACCACGCACAGTTGCCGTTCGAAAACACCCTCAAATCAGGGTCGCGAAAACCGGCTGCGTGACGCGGAAAAGTTCAAATTCGACTTAAATTCAGCCGCTTGTTAAGTAAGCGTTATCTAAACAAACGAAAGAGTGTGCCCAGAAATTCCGCTCGGGAGGGACTGGCATGCTGATCAAGACCAAGCTTATCGGCGCGATTGCGCTTCTGTCATCCATAGCCATCGGCATCGCCATTTACAGTCAGAGCACGCTGTCGGAAACCGGCGACATGATGGATGCGGTCTATGCCGATCGCATCGTGCCGCTAAAGAACCTCAAGGCGACTTCCGATGCCTTTGCAGTCTCGATCGTCGATGCTGCACACAAGGTCCGCAACGGCAACGAAACGATGGAGAGCGGGCTTGCCTCGGTCAATGCCGCGCGAGAGACGATCAAGACCAACTGGGATGCCTATGCGGCAACCTCGATGACCGATGAGGAACGACGGCTCGTCGACAATGCGCGGAGCCAGATGGTCGTTGCGATGGATTCGATCATGGCGCTGACGCAAATTCTCTCAGCCAAGGACGAGAAGGCACTCGATGCCTTCGTGCGCGACAAGCTCTATGCGACAATCGATCCGCTGACGGCGACGATCTCCGAGATCTCGGACCTGCAGGTCGAACTTTCCGGCACGGCCTTTGAAGCCAAGCATCACGAGTTCGAGACGGTGCGAACGCTCAGCATTGCCATCATCGTTCTCGTCATGGCGCTTGCCGGCGGCACCTTCCTTGTGGTGCTGCGCAGCGTCGTCGGACCGCTCGGCCGCCAGATCGCCGCCATGCGCCGGCTGATCGACGGCCACGTCGAAGATGCCGACGAGCCGGTAAACGGCAAGGACGAGATCGCCGACATGGCCCGTGCCATCCAGTCCTTCCGGGAGGCCGCGCGATCGAATCTGCGGCTGCAGGCGGAGGCCGAGGAGACTCGCCGCACCGGCGAGGCCGAGCGCGTTCGCGTGCAGAGACAGGCGGAACAGGACGCGCAGCAGCGGCTGACGCAAGCGACCGCCGGTCTTGCCGCCGGGCTGCAGCGGCTTGCCAATGGCGATCTCGCCGTTCGGCTGCACGAGCCCTTCGCCGCCGAGTTCGAACAGCTGCGGCATGACCTCAACAAGGCCGCCGGACAGTTGAACGACGCGCTGCTGGCTGTCGCCGACAGCGCCGGCAACATCGGCATGGGCACGCGCGAGATCAGCCAGAGCGCCGACGATCTCTCCAAGCGGACCGAACAGCAGGCCGCGGCGCTCGAGGAGACAGCCGCCGCGCTCGACCAGATCACCGCCAATGTCAGCAACTCTTCGAGACGGACGGAGGAGGCGCGCGACGTCGCCGGCGAGGCGAAGACCAGCGCGGCCCAGTCGGCCGTCGTCGTCGCCAATGCCGTCGAGGCGATGCGGCGGATCGAAGAATCCTCCAGCCAGATATCCAGCATCATCGGCGTCATCGACGAGATCGCCTTCCAGACGAACCTCCTGGCGCTGAACGCCGGCGTCGAGGCGGCGCGGGCCGGCGAAGCGGGCAAAGGCTTTGCCGTGGTCGCCCAGGAAGTGCGCGAACTTGCCCAGCGCTCGGCCAAGGCCGCGAAGGAAATCAAGGATCTCATCCGCACATCGAGCCAGGAGGTCGAAAACGGCGTGCGCCTGGTGCGCGACACCGGCGAAGCGCTGCAAACGATCGAGGCGCATGTAATCACCATCAACGAACATATGGCTGCGATCGCCACGTCCGCCCGGGAACAGTCCGTGGGCTTGAGCGAGGTCAACACGGCCGTCAACCAAATGGATCAGGTGACGCAGAGGAACGCGGCGATGGTCGAGGAAGCCAATGCCGCCTCCGCCACCCTGGCGCAGGAAGGTACCAACCTGCGTAACCTGATCGGACGCTTCATCCTCGCCGGCGAGACGCAGGCAAAGGGCGGATCGAGGCCTCCTGCCCCGGCAGCCGCTGCAACCGCAGTCCGCGACCAGGGGCGGACTGTTGCCCAGGCAGCCCGGCGACCAGCCGTCTATGCAACACAGGGCAACGCCGCACTCGCCACAGACGGCTGGGCCGAATTTTAGGCCACCGGCGGAGACGACTGGCGGGCGCATGGAGGCTGGGACCGCGCTTGAAAAAACAGAGCCGTGCGTTCAGACGAACACACGGCCCTGCACCAATATTCAGACGTCAGGGATGAATCAGGCGGCGTTCAGCGCCTTCAGCTCCAGCCGACGGCGGTGGAGGACTGGCTCGGTGTAGCCGTTCGGCTGCTCGCGACCCTTGAGAACCAGGTCGAGGGCCGCCTGGAAGGCGATCGAGCCGTCGAATTTGCCGGCGATCGCGACATAGAGCGGATCGTCGGCGTTCTGTCCGTCGACGACGGCGGCCATGCGCTTCATCGTGTCGACGACCTGGGCTTCGGTGACGACGCCGTGGTGCAGCCAGTTGGCCATGTGCTGGGCGGAGATGCGCAGCGTCGCGCGGTCTTCCATCAGGCCGACATTGTTGATGTCGGGCACCTTCGAGCAGCCGACGCCCTGGTCGACCCAGCGCACGACGTAGCCCAGGATCCCTTGAGCGTTGTTGTCGAGTTCGCGCTGGATCTCCTCCGGCGTCCAGTTCGGCCGGACCGCAACCGGCACCGACAGAATGTCGGAGAGCTTGGCGCGGGTGCGGCTCTTCAGGCTTGCCTGGACCTCGGCGACATTGACGCGGTGGTAATGCGTCGCATGCAACGTCGCGGCCGTCGGCGACGGAACCCAGGCGGTGTTGGCGCCGGCCTTCGGGTGGGCGATCTTCTGCTCGAGCATCGCTGCCATCAGATCGGGCATGGCCCACATGCCCTTGCCGATCTGGGCGTGGCCGGAAAGGCCGCACTCGAGGCCGATATCGACGTTCCAGTTTTCGTACGCGCCGATCCAGGCAGCCTGCTTCATGTCGCCCTTGCGGATCATCGGGCCGGCTTCCATCGAGGTATGGATCTCGTCGCCGGTGCGATCGAGGAAGCCGGTGTTGATGAAGACGACGCGCTCGCGGGCAGCGCGGATGCATTCCTTGAGGTTGACCGTGGTGCGGCGCTCCTCGTCCATGATGCCCATCTTCATGGTGTTGGCTGGCATGCCGAGCGCCTTTTCGACGCGCGTGAAGATCTCGCAGGCAAAGGCGACTTCTTCCGGTCCGTGCATCTTCGGCTTGACGACATACATCGATCCCTCGCGGGAGTTCATGCGGCGGCCGCCGTTGCCGATATCGTGCAGGGCAATCAGCGCGGTGACCATGGCGTCCATGATACCCTCGGGCACTTCCTTGCCGTCGCGGTCGAGGATAGCCGGATTCGTCATGAGGTGTCCGACATTGCGGACCAGCATCAGCGACCGGCCGGGGAGCGACAGCGTGCCGCCTGAAGCGGCCTGATAGGTGCGGTCGGCATTGAGGCGGCGGGTGAAGGTCTTGCCGCCCTTGGCGACTTCTTCTTCGAGGTCGCCCTTCATCAGGCCGAGCCAGTTGCCGTAGACGACGACCTTGTCTTCGGCATCGACGGCCGCGACCGAATCTTCGCAATCCATGATCGTGGTGATCGCCGATTCGAGGATGACGTCCGAGATACCGGCCGGGTCCTCCTTGCCGATCGGCGTGGAGGCGTCGAGGACGACGATCGCATGCAGATTATTGTGCCGGAGAACGATCTCCGACCGCGTGCCTTCGGCGCCGGAATAGCCGGCGAATTGAGCGGCGTTGCGCAGCGTCGTGTTCGAGCCGTCCTTAAGGCCAATCTCCAGCGCGCCACCCGCAACCTTGAGCGAGGTGACGTCGGCCCAGTTACCCTTCGCCAGCGGGGCGCTGGCATCGAGGAAGTCGCGTGCCCAGGCGATGACCTTGGCGCCGCGCTTTGGATTGTAACCGCGGCCCTTCTCGGCGCCATCGGCGTCCGAAATCGCGTCCGTACCGTAGAGCGCGTCATAGAGCGAGCCCCAGCGCGCATTGGCAGCGTTGAGCGCATAGCGCGCATTCATGACCGGGACGACGAGCTGCGGACCGGCGATCGTCCCGATTTCCGGATCAACATTGGCGGTCGAAACGCTGAAGTCGCCACCTTCCGACAGCAGGTAGCCGATATCGCGGAGAAAGGCCTGGTAGGTCTCGATGTCGCTGGGGGCGCCGTTCTGCCTGTACCAGGCGTCGAGTTTGGCCTGCAGCTCGTCGCGCTTGGCGAGCAGCGCCCGGTTCTTCGGCGCCAGATCGTGCACGAGGGCGGAAAGCTGCTCGAAGAAATGTTCTGCATCGATGCCGGTGCCCGGCATCGCCTCTTCCACCAGGAAGCGATGGAGACCCGCATCTATCTTCAACCCAAACTTCTCAATGCGGTCCATCTGCCAACTCCTTGAAATAGACGTAAGGAGCGTCACCGATCCGGGCGGATGCGATGAGAACGCCCCAACATGTTGATCTTGCGCCTGTAGCCGATCGCGGACCAGCCCATGCGCAACGCGCGCGTGAAACGGCCGCAGTTTCTCACCAATTCATTCCCTGTCAATTCTGCAAGGATGCGAAGAATTGTTTCCGAAATGGAAAAGATCAGTCGTGGGCAATGCGCGGACGTCCGCTGGCGGACGCGATGAACCGGGCCTCGATCAGCTTGCGGCTGCCCTCGACTTCCGGCGCATCGATTTCCTCGCGCAGCATCGAAGCGGGATCGTCCGCTCCATTGGTGCGCGCCGTTTCCAGCGCCACGGCTTCGGCTCGCCGCCGGGCGGCGCCGAAAGCCTGTTCCTGGTCGAGAAACCGTTCGCTGGCCCCGGCACCGTTGACGACGAAGATGCCTTCCTCCGGCATCGTCACGAAAACCGTGACCGTAGCGCTGACCTGGCCGACCACGGCGCCAACGGCATTGGCGACGCCGGCCTCTTCGGGAATGGCGGCATCCGTTCCGAGCATCTCGGCGATATCAGGGTAATAAACCGGCGCCGAAGCGCCGAGGCCGACGAGCGGACGGTCGAGACCAAGCGAGAAGCGGACGATGCCCGGCGTGCGCGTGAGCGCCCGGTCGACGGCCTGCGAAACGGCTGGATCGATGGCACCGGCACCATCCTCGCCGAGACAGGCCTGCAGGATGACCTCCGAGGATTGCCGCGTCAGCCGGTCGACGATCATCTGCGCCATGGCTTCCGGGGAGGAAGCGATTGGCTGACCGGAGCCGTCGCGGGTGCGCGCTGCAAGCTGAATGCCGAGCTGAGCCGCTTCAAGGTTCCATTGCGATTGCCGGCCGAGCACATGCATGGCGTCCGACGGCGTCAGGCCACAGATATGCACGAGCCCGCGCCCCACCAGCCGATCGAGCGTCGCCTTCTGCGGGGTCGAGACCAACAGGGTCTCCAACGCCAGCGGAACCGCACCGATGCGCTCATAGAGCGCCTGCTCCTGCGGTTGCAGGCCGCTGGCAAGATGATCCGGCAGGCCGGTGCGGACCGCAAACCGGCCATTGTTGCGCCCGGTATGCTGGGCGCGCATCTGCTTTTCGAGCACCGAGATGACGGCGTCGCCATGCAGGGCGGCCGCGAGGCTGAGCGGCATCAGCCGGCGCGGGCCGAGATCGATCTTCGCCTTCAAGCCGCGGTCGTTGATGCGCACTTCCGAATCGCCGCCCAGGCCGTAGGTCCGCATCGCCACCGCCTCGACCATGGTGCGGAAGCCGCCGACAACGGCGCCTTCGGCATCGAGCCGCGGACGCCCGCCCTCGAGTACCGCGACGTCGGTCGTGGTGCCGCCGATGTCGGAGACCACCGCATTGTCGAGGCCGGTCAGATGCCGCGCGCCGACAAGGCTTGCGGCCGGACCGGAGAGGATCGTCTCGATCGGGCGCAGCCGCGCCTCCTCCGCCGAGATCAAGGCTCCGTCGCCGCGCACCACCATCATCGGCACGTCGATGCCGCGCGCCTTCAGGAAGCCTTCACAGGAGCCGATCAGCCGGTCGATCATCGACACCAGCCGGGCGTTGAGCAGGGTCGTCAAGGCACGGCGCGGGCCGCCGAGCTTCGAGGACAGTTCATGGCTGCAGGTCACCGGCAGATGCGAGACTTCGCGAATGCGGTCGCGGACGCGCTTTTCATGATCCGGATTCCGAACGGCGAAGTAGCCGGCAATGGCGAAGGAGGAGACCTGGCCGGCAAGCGCCGGCAGCGTGGCATCGAGCTCGCTCATGTCGAGTGGGGTTTCGCCGCCGTGCACATTGTGGCCGCCCGGCAGGAAGATCACCGGATCGGAGCCCAGCGCCTCCAAGAGACCATCGCGCTTCAGATCGTCGGGGCCAAAGCCGATCATGACAAGACCGGCGCGGCCGCCCTGCCCTTCGACGAGCGCATTGGTCGCAAGCGTCGTCGACAGCGAGACCATGCTGATTGCAGAAACCGGCACTTTCGCCTGATCGAGCACCGCTTCGACCGCGCCGGAAATACCGACTGCGAGGTCGTGGCGGGTCGTCAGCGCCTTGGCTTTGGCGACCACCCCTTGCGTTTCCGAGAAGAGAGCGGCGTCGGTATAGGTGCCGCCGGTGTCGATGCCGAGAAGAAAATGAGAGGTCAATTCGCGCAGTCCGGAATTCGCGCGGGGCGCAAGGCCCCGGGTTCAATGGGGATCGATGCGGTGATATGACATATTTCAAGAGAAAACCATCGTGCCGCAGACATAGATGATCAACTGGGCGACACGGGTCAAAAGATGGGGACACCTGCGCATGCTCGAAGGCCGCCGTCCGTCTATTTTCGTCTGGCTCCCGTTTGCCGCTTTCATCTGGTTTCCGCTGAACCTGGCCCAAGCACAGGACGCGGAGGAAGAAGAGTACAAGCCGCAACTTCCGGATGTCGCGATCTACAAGGCGATGCTCGACGCCAACAAGCAGACCGGCTGGGTGCAGTTTCGCGACTATGACGACCGGCAACTGATCTACTTCACCGCATTGCAGACGATGCATTGCCGGCTATCGGAAATTCGATATTCGATCAATTCGGACACGCTTGATCAGCGCTTTCCGCTGGCGAAGTGCAATCCGCAGATCCCGTTCAACCTGCCGGCCGATGAGACGGCCGAGTATGTCTATATCTCGCTGCCGGCCGACACCGCGAAGACGCTGACGATCCAGGCGGTGTGGGACGATGGTGCCGGAAGCGAGATTGTCGTCTACAAACCGTGCGACAATGTCGGCGACGCCACCTGCGCCCAGATCAAGACGATCAAGAAACCGTCGAAGATACTGCAGCAGCCGAAGCCGGCCGACTCGCCGGTGCGCTCGGTACAGTCGCCGATCCCCGGCAAGACCTTCAGCGAACCGACACCTTCATCGGCAACCCGCCCCGCGGTTGAGTAGTGAGGCGCTGCACCGGCCAGGGATTTGTCTCCTCGGTCAGATCGAAACGGTAGCGATGCATCATCACGGCGAGCGCGATCACGGCTTCCTGTAGCGCGAAAGTGGCGCCGATGCAGACGCGCGGGCCGGCGCCGAAGGGCAAATATTGGTAACGATGCAGCTTCTCGCGGTTCTCCGGCAGGAAACGCTCGGGCATGAACGCGCGGGGCTTATCCCAGTAAAGAACGTGGCGGTGCAGCGTCCACGGCATGATCAGCACCGCGATGCCCTTGGGGATGCGTACCCGCTTTCCGGTGGGGGAAGTCCACTCGTCCTCTTCGATCGCGGCCCGGTTGATCGACGGCGCCGGCGGATAGAGCCGCATCGCCTCCTCGAAGGCGGCAAGGACATGCGGCATCAGGCCGAGCCATTCGACCGGATCGGCACCGCTTGCGATCGCGGCATCGATCTCGGCCTCCATCGTCTCGCGATAGGCCGGCGTGTTGGCGATGCAATAGAGCGTCCAGGCGAGCGCCCGGGCGGTTGTCTCGTGCCCGGCACCGATGAAGGTCAGGATGTTATCCTCGATCTCCGCAGTCGAAAGGCCCTGACTGCCCTCGATCTCCAAAAGCAGTGTCAGGAAATCCTTGGGCGTGCCCTCGGGATCCGCCGCCATCTTGCGCCGCCGGATCGCCATGGTCTCGGACACGATCGAGCGGAACCGGTTCATCACCTTCTTGCCGCCGATCCGGGTTGGGCGCGGTATCCATTCCGGCGCGAGCAGAATGTCCATGGGATCGACGCGGCCCATGCGGTGCAGGAGTTCCTCGACGCTCTGGACAAACCCTTCCCGCTCCACCGCCACCTCACCGGAAAACAGCGTTTCGGCAAGAATGTCGAAGGTGAGTTCCGTCATGTCGTTGGCGATGTTGGTCGTGAACGGAGCTGTCTTGGCGCCGGCATAGCGCTCGACGAATGCTTCCGAGCTTCGCAACATCTGGCCTGCGAAACCCTTGGCGTGGCGCGGTGTGAACACCGGCGCCATGGCTTTCCGCGAGCGCTTCCAGACCTCGCCTTCGGCCGTCAGCAAGCCGTCGCGCAGGATCGGCCTGAGGATCAGCCGGCGAACCTTCGACATTTCGTAGTTGCCGACATTGTCGACGAGGATGTGACGGATGAGACCGGGATCGTTGACGATCAAAGTGCGCTGGGTGACGAACTTCGTCTCGATCCAGGGCAAGGTGTAGGATGGCTCGCCCCACAGTTCGAGCGGATTGCGTAAGACCGTCCTGATGATCTGCAGGTAGGAAGGGATGCCCACTCGAGGAACGGGAGCCGGCGGTTCGAAGGGCTCCGGACGCATGTCCATGGTGATTGCCTTTCTCGATTGCGCCAATGATTTCAGGTTTTTACGGCGCAATCAAGGAAAGTGCTTCACGTGAATCACAACAGGCTTTCAAGCTCCGAAAGCTTGTCGTTGACGAGCCAGCCGTAATAATTCTCCTCCGGCCATTGCGCTTGTCCGCTCTGGATCTTGGCGGCAAGGGCAGCTGCGCGGCCGTCCGGATTGCCGACATTGTAGAGCGTCGCCGTGATGCCGGGATTGTCGGAAATGTCGAGGCCGGCGATCGACTTGTAGGCGTCGATCGAATGGCGGATCGAGGCCGCCATATAGGCGAGCGACACATCCGGATCCATGATCGCCTCATAGACGCCAGCGGCGTTGTTTTCATCGAGGCGGTCGTAGCCCGACGTCTTTGCGACGATGTCGGTCAGCATCAGCGCCGTCAGCGGGTTGATCTGGCCGAGGCCGAAGGTCTGGCCGGCAAAGAACGGCTGGAAGAAAACGGCGCTGAAGCGGTTGTTCGGGAAGGACTTGCCGCCAACCGACTTGCCGCGGAAGTCGTTGTCCCAGACCCGCTCGCGGCAGCTCCAGAGCGCATAGGCACCCTTCTTGGCACCGCATTCGGAAAATTGCGGCCGGGCGACGAACTCGGCGACCGTTTCGCCATCATAGCCGAACTGGAAGCTGTTGCCGGCGTAAGCGGCCGCCTTGACGTAATAGGACTGCAGCCGGTCATAGGCGTCGACATTGTAGGTATGCTCGCCGACGATGGCGCCGACCATGTGGATCGGCGCGATGCCATAGGCGCGCGACACGGACTTGATCTTGCTGATCAGCTGTTTGTCGGTCGCCAGCAGATCCCGGACTTTCTCGAACTTGGCATCGAAGGAGGTGCGGCCGGCCTTGGTTCGGCGCACGGAAGCGCCGGGGATACCGGGCTGCTCGACGTTGCGGTTGCCCGGCGGAACGGCGGTCGCCGCGATTGTCTGGCTTGCGGTCAGGCAAAACGTGGCGATAGCGAGCATGCAGGCGGTAAAACGCACGAACTCTTCTTCCTGTGACTGGTGGAGGCTGCCTCGGTCGGCGGGGCGGCTCCTACGCCAAGATCATGTCGGAAAGATGCCCGAGCCACGATCAATTTCCGTGTCCGTGTTAGAAAAAATGCGGGCGCCTGTCGAGAGACAGGCGCCCGGTCTATTCTGGGTTGCGGGCGTTTGCGCGCCTCGACGACCGAAATGTCACAGGATGTAGCGCGACAGATCGGTGTTGGCAGCGAGATCGCCGACATGCTTGCGCACATACTCCGCGTCGATCGTCACCGCCTGTCCGGCGCTGTCGGGCGCATTGAACGAGATCTCGTCCAGTACGCGCTCCATCACCGTCTGCAGGCGGCGGGCGCCGATGTTCTCGACACTGGCATTCAGCTGCACCGCGACATCGGCGAGCGCATCGATCGCGTCGTCGGTGAAGTCGAGCTTCACCTCTTCCGTGTCCAAGAGCGCCTTGTACTGGCGGATGAGGCTCGCTTCGGTTTCCGTCAGGATCCGGCGGAAATCTTCCTTGGTGAGCGCACGGAGCTCAACGCGGATCGGCAGACGGCCCTGCAATTCCGGAAGCAGGTCCGAGGGCTTTGCCACATGGAAGGCGCCGGAAGCGATGAACAGGATGTGGTCGGTCTTGACCGGTCCATACTTCGTCGCAACCGTCGTGCCTTCAACGAGCGGCAACAGGTCGCGCTGCACGCCTTCGCGCGACACGCCGGCGCCCATGCCGCCCTCACGCGAGGCGATCTTGTCGATCTCGTCGAGAAAGACGATGCCGTCGTCTTCGGCCGCGCGCATTGCCTCGCGCTGGATCTGCTCGTTGTCGAGCAGTTTGTCCGACTCGTCGTTGATGAGCAGCTCATAGGAGGCCTTGACCGTCGTCTTGACCTTCTTGGTGCGGGCACCCATCGCCTTGCCGAACATTTCCGAAAGGTTGAGCACACCGATATTGGCGCCCGGCATGCCCGGAATTTCGAAACCACCCGGCGCACCGGTCTCGGCGAGGTCGACCTCGATCTCCTTGTCGTCGAGTTCGTTGGCGCGCAGCTTCTTGCGGAACGAATCGCGCGTCGCCGGCGAGGCCGTGGCGCCGACCAGTGCATCGAGCACGCGCTCTTCGGCGTTCTGGTGCGCCTTGGCCTTGACTTCGGCGCGGCGTTTTTCGCGCACGAGGCCGATCCCGACCTCGACGAGGTCACGGATGATCTGCTCGACGTCGCGGCCGACATAGCCGACCTCGGTGAACTTGGTCGCCTCAACCTTGACGAAGGGCGCGCCGGCGAGCTTGGCCAGACGCCTGGAAATCTCGGTCTTGCCGACACCAGTCGGGCCGATCATCAGGATGTTCTTCGGCATGACCTCATCGCGCAGCTCGTCGCCGAGCTGCTGGCGGCGCCAACGGTTGCGTAGCGCAATGGCGACGGCCCGTTTGGCGTCGTTCTGGCCGATGATGAAACGGTCGAGTTCCGACACGATCTCTCTGGGTGAAAACGTACTCATGTAGTCCTCTCAAATTCGGTCCGCGTCAGTTCCATCAGGAGCGTGCGACCAGATACATCTATCCATTCTGCGTAGGGCACGAAGCCGGCCTTGGTGTAGGCGCTGACCGCCCGGCGGTTGCCCGCATCAGGGTCGATCACGATGCGGGACGCGCCGGCGGCAAAGAGCCGTTCGGCAAAAGCTCGGAGCGCCAGCGAGGCGACACCCCTGCCCGTCAATTCCGCGGGGCCGACGAAGATATCGATACCGGGCACATCGGCCGGCAGATCCTTCGCCCAGGGCTCCTCGTCCGGGTACTGAAAAGGCATCCAGGACTGGATGTAGCCAGCCGGCTCGCCGGCCACGTGGAAGATGAAGCCCTCCACCTCTCCGGTCGCGCAGCCTTCGCGGATCAGTTCCACTTCCTTGTCCGGATCGCCCCACCATTGCCGCACATGCGGTTCACTCAGCCAGGCATGCAGCAGCGGC
Organism: Sinorhizobium sp. NFACC03; assembly: GCF_900103435.1. Taxonomy (NCBI): domain Bacteria; kingdom Pseudomonadati; phylum Pseudomonadota; class Alphaproteobacteria; order Hyphomicrobiales; family Rhizobiaceae; genus Sinorhizobium; species Sinorhizobium sp. NFACC03. Next base: position 173,903 of record NZ_FMXF01000009.1, on the reverse strand, counting down.
AGATGGTCATCAACCACCGGCGCGAAGCTGACATGCTTGGGCTCATTCGGCATCCAACGTCTCCACCACGATATTGTGGTTGGTATAGACGCAGATGTCCCCGGCGATCTGCAGCGCCCGCCGGGCGATATCCTCGGCCGACTTGTCGCTGTCCATCAGGGCGCGCGCTGCGGCAAAGGCGTAGTTGCCGCCGGAGCCGATGGCGATGGTGCCGTGTTCCGGCTCAAGTACGTCGCCATTGCCGGTGATCGCCAGGGTTATCGACTTGTCGGCGACCAGCATCATCGCTTCGAGATTGCGCAGATACTTGTTGGTGCGCCAGTCCTTGGCAAGTTCGACCGCCGCGCGCATCAGCTGGTCGGGGTACTGTTCAAGCTTGGCCTCGAGCCTTTCGAGCAGCGTGAAGGCGTCGGCGGTCGCGCCGGCAAAGCCGGCGATCACGTCGCCCTTCGCGAGACGCCGCACCTTGCGCGCATTGCTCTTCATCACGGTCTGGCCGAGGCTCACCTGGCCGTCGCCGGCCATCACCACCTTGCCATCCTTGCGTACCGTGATGATGGTCGTCGCATGCATCGTTCCGTAGGGATTGTGTTCACTCATGAAGATACCTGTCGGCCCCTGATACTTGGGGGCGTTTACTTGGGGCGTTGCGGCTCTGAACGAGCCTGGTTGCTTGAGGCCTATGTAAGTACGGCAGACACATTTGCAAATGGCAACCGCCCGAGGGTGCAATCTTCGTTCAGGGCCCGGTGTCGGATGATTCGAATCAACGCTCAAGTTCTGGATATTTCAGCATTTGCCTGATAAGGAGCGGCCGAGATCGCAAGCGAGCGCGAGATGAGGAAACCGCACAGGCTTTCCTCCCCCCGCACTGGCGCATACAGGAGAGCCCGATGGCAGAAGCCACGTCCAGCCGCACCGCACAGGTTTCGCGTAAAACCAACGAGACCGCGGTGTCCGTATCGGTCAACATCGACGGCACCGGCGTTTCGAAGATTTCGACCGGTGTCGGCTTCTTCGACCATATGCTGGACCAGCTCGCCCGCCATTCGCTCATCGACATGGAGATCAAGACCGACGGCGACCTGCATGTCGACGACCACCATACGGTCGAGGACACCGGCATTGCCATCGGCCAGGCGCTCGCCAAGGCGCTCGGCGACCGGCGCGGCATCGCCCGTTACGCCTCGCTCGACCTTGCCATGGACGAGACGATGACCCGCGCGGCAGTGGACGTTTCCGGCCGGCCGTTCCTCGTCTGGAACGTTGCCTTCAGCGCGCCGAAGATCGGCACCTTCGACACGGAACTCGTGCGTGAGTTCTTCCAGGCGCTCGCCCAGCATGCCGGGATCACGCTGCATATCCAGAACATCTACGGCGCCAACAACCATCATATCGCCGAGACCTGCTTCAAGTCCGTCGCCCGCGTGCTCCGCACCGCAACCGAAATCGACCCGCGCCAGGCCGGCCGCGTTCCCTCGACCAAGGGGACCCTTGCCTAAGCGGCCAGTCACTGGCTGAACCCATGGCTTCTTACCTGATCCTCACCCCGCCGGGTGCGCGCGCCGACGACGAGCGAACACGCTTCGTTGCCGACGGCTTCTCCTGGGGCGCCTTTCTCTTCCCGGCGCTCTGGCTTCTCTTCAAGCGGCAATGGGCAATCGGAATCGCAGTTGCTGTTCTGCAGATTTCGTTAATCTCCCTGTCGAGTCTCGCAGGCGGTTTCCTTGCATCGGTGCTGGTGCAGCTCGCGCTGCGGCTGCTCGTCGCGCTGGAAGGGCCAGTTCTGGTGGCACGCAGCCTGACGGCTCGTGACTGGACGCTTCGTTCCATCGTGCCGGCACCCAATCTGGAGACGGCGGAAGAGATCTATTTCACGAGCGTGGCACCGGGCGAGACAAAGCCCGCCACCCCTTCCCCGGCCGATTGGACCGCGCGCAAGCCCTCAAACGGCGGACCCGGCCTCGGCCTTTTTGATTCCTACGGAGAACGCTGATGCGCGTCGCCATCATCGACTACGGCTCGGGCAACCTGCGCTCAGCCACCAAGGCCTTCGAACGGGCCGCTCGCGAAGCCGGCATTTCAGCCGAGATCGACCTCACCGACAAGCCGGAGCGGGTGGCGAGCGCCGACCGCATCGTGCTTCCGGGTGTCGGTGCCTATGCCGACTGCCGCCGTGGCCTTGCCGCCGTCGACGGCATGGAGCAGGCGCTGACCGAAGCGGTGGAACAGGCCGCCCGGCCGTTCCTCGGCATCTGCGTCGGCATGCAGCTGATGTCGTCGCGCGGGCTCGAAAAGACCATCACCCACGGCTTCGGCTGGATCCCCGGCGATGTCGTCGAGATGACGCCCACTGATACCGCACTGAAGATCCCGCAGATCGGCTGGAACACGCTCACGCTCAAGCGCGAACATCCGCTGTTTGACGGCATCCGGGTTGGCGAAGGCGGCCTGCACGCCTATTTCGTGCATTCGTACCATCTGGCCGCCGAGAACGCCGGCGACGTTGTCGCCGAAGCGGATTACGGCGGTCCGGTCACCGCCTTCGTCGCCAACGGCAACAAGGCCGGCTCGCAGTTCCACCCGGAAAAGAGCCAGGCCCTCGGCCTTGCCCTCATCTCGAATTTCCTGCGCTGGAAGCCCTGAGCTTTCGCCTCTCTCGATTGGACAGACCCATGATCCTATTTCCCGCGATCGACCTGAAAGACGGGCAATGCGTACGCCTGAAGCTCGGCGACATGGACCAGGCGACGGTTTACAACCCCGACCCGGCGGCCCAGGCCCGCGCCTTTGAAGAACAGGGCTTCGAATGGCTGCACGTGGTCGACCTCAACGGCGCCTTTGCCGGCGAGACGGTCAACGGCGCGGCCGTCGACGCCATCCTCAAGGCGACCCGTAACCCGGTGCAGCTCGGCGGCGGCATCCGCACGCTTGACCATATCGAAAACTGGCTGTCGCGCGGCCTTGCCCGCGTCATCCTCGGCACGGTCGCTGTGCGCGATCCGGCACTCGTCATAGAAGCCTGCCGCAAGTTCCCCGGCAAGGTCGCCGTCGGCATCGACGCCAAGGGCGGCAAGGTCGCCGTCGAGGGCTGGGCCGAGGCCTCCGAGCTCGGCGTGATCGAGCTTGCCAAGAAGTTCGAGGGCGCCGGCGTTTCGGCGATCATCTATACCGATATCGACCGCGACGGCATCCTGACCGGCATCAACTGGCCCTCGACGCTGGAGCTGGCGGATGCGGTTTCCATTCCGGTCATCGCGTCAGGCGGTCTTGCCTCGATGGACGACATCCGCCGCATGGTTGCCCCGGACGCACACAAACTCGAAGGTGCCATCTCCGGCCGCGCGCTCTATGACGGCCGCATCGACCCGCAGGAAGCGCTGGATCTGATCCGCGCCGCGAGAAAGGCCTGACCATGTCCCTCAAAGCCCGCGTTATCCCCTGCCTCGACGTCAAGGACGGTCGTGTGGTCAAGGGTGTCAACTTCGTCGACCTGATCGACGCCGGCGACCCGGTTGAGGCGGCCCGCGCCTATGATGCCGCCGGCGCCGACGAACTCTGCTTCCTCGACATCACCGCCTCGTCGGACAATCGCGAGACGATCTTTGACGTCATCGCCCGCACCGCCGAACAGTGCTTCATGCCGCTGACCGTCGGCGGTGGCGTGCGCCAGGTCTCCGACATCCGCAAGCTGCTGCTTGCCGGCGCCGACAAGGTGTCGATCAATACCGCTGCCGTGAAGAACCCGGACTTCGTTGCGGAAGCCGCCGACAAGTTCGGCAACCAGTGCATCGTCGTCGCCATCGACGCCAAGAAGGTGTCGACGGACGGCGAAGCGGACCGCTGGGAGATCTTCACCCATGGCGGACGCCAGCCGACCGGCATCGACGCGATCGAGTTTGCCCGCCGCGTCGTCGACCTCGGCGCCGGCGAGATCCTTTTGACCTCGATGGATCGCGACGGAACGAAGAGCGGCTACGACATCGCGCTCACCCGTGCCGTGGCCGATGCGGTGCGTGCCCCAGTCATCGCGTCCGGCGGCGTCGGAAACCTCGATCACATGGTTGCCGGCATCCGCGACGGTCATGCAACCGCCGTGCTCGCCGCCTCTATCTTCCACTTCGGCACCTATAGCATTGGCGAAACCAAGCGCTATATGGCGGAGCATGGCATCGCCATGCGCCTCGACTGAGCTTCAGGATCTTCCATGGCTGACTTCACACTTTCCGATCTCGAGGCCATCGTCGCGACACGCGCGAAGGCGGCGCCGGACGAATCCTGGACGGCAAAGCTGGTCGCGAGCGGCCAGCCGAAGGCGGCCAAGAAACTCGGGGAAGAGGCGGTCGAGACGGTGATCGCGGCCGTCAGCAACGACCGCGCGAATCTCGTCGCCGAAAGCGCCGATCTCATCTATCATCTGATGGTCGTATTGAAGATCGCCGACGTTCCGTTGCAGGATGTGCTGAACGAGCTCGCGCGGCGAACCAACCAATCTGGCCTGCAGGAAAAGGCAAATCGGCAGACCCCATGACGATAGCGGCCAAAGACATCGAAGCGGCGGACCTGCCGGACAATCTGCAGCAGCGGGACTATTCCCCCTATCATTTCTTCACCGCCGAGGAATGGTCGCGCTTTCGCGCCGATACGCCGCTGACGCTGACGGCCGACGAAGTGCAGCGGCTGCGCTCGCTGAACGACCCCGTCGATCTCGGTGAAGTCCGGCAGATCTACCTGTCGCTATCGCGCCTGCTTTCGACCCATGTGGAATCGTCGCAGATGCTCTTCGAGCAGCGCAAGCGCTTCCTCAGCATGTCCGAAACGAAGACGCCCTTCGTCATCGGCATTGCCGGATCGGTCGCCGTCGGCAAATCGACCACGGCCCGTATCCTTGCGCAGCTCCTGTCGCGCTGGCCATCGAGCCCGAAGGTCGATCTGGTGACGACCGACGGCTTTCTCTACCCGAACGCCGTGCTCCAGCGCGAAAACATGATGGATCGCAAGGGCTTTCCGGAAAGCTACGACGTGGGCGCGCTCCTGCGCTTCCTGTCAGCGATCAAGGCGGGCCAACCGAACGTCAAGGCGCCGAGCTACTCGCACCTGACCTATGACGTGCTGCCGGACCAGTTCACCGTCATCGACCGCCCGGATATCCTGATCTTCGAGGGCATCAACGTGCTGCAGTCGCGCAACCTACCGGCCGACGGCAAGATCGTGCCGATGGTCTCGGATTTCTTCGACTTCTCGATCTATATCGATGCCGAGGAGAGCCTGATCCATAGCTGGTACGTCAACCGCTTCATGCGCTTGCGCGAAACCGCCTTCAAGAACCCGGAATCCTACTTCCATCGTTATGCCACGATCAGCGAGGATGCGGCGCGCGCCATCGCCGAGGGCCTGTGGCACAACATCAACCTGAAGAACCTGCACCAGAACATCCTGCCGACGCGCCCGCGCGCCGACCTGATCCTGCAAAAGGGCCCGAACCACCTGACGGAAAAGGTGGCGCTCAGAAAACTCTGAGCGCTCGATAAGCCCGTCATGGATTGACGCGACGCAGCGTCAGGTTCACGCGGCCACCGTTCTTCAGCAGCGTCGACGTGTTCGGATAGATCCGGTCGACGCCATGGAACGCGAGCCGCCCTTCTCCACCGAGCACGACGACATCGCCGCTTTCGAGCCGGAAGGACATGGTCTGTCCCCCGCGCTGATTGCTGCCGACGCGGAAAAGGCAGCTGTCGCCGAGCGAGATCGAGACGACAGCCGTTTCCAGATCATGCTCATCGCGGTCCTGGTGCAGACCCATGCGGGCCTCCTCGGAATAGAAGTTCACAAGACAGGCTTCCGGCATCTTTTGGCTGGCGGAAACTGCCTGCCAGATCTCGAACACTATGTCCGGCATCGGCGGCCAGCGCCGGCCGGTCACCGGATGCTGAGCCTGGTAACGATAGCCGCGATCGCGATCCGTGACCCAGCCGAGCAAGCCGCAATTGGTCATGCGAACCGACATGGGTTTTCCGGTCTTCGGCATTTCCGGCACGAAGAGCGGTGCTTCGGCAACGACACGACGAATCGCTTCGACGAGTTGTTCCTGCCGGGTGCGATCGAGATAGCCCGGGATATGTCTGATCCCTTTCGGGAGCACCTGCATTGGAAGCCCCTATTGCTCCAGGCCGAGAAGTGCTGCCGGCACGCCGTAGCGAAGCGGCCAGCCGGCATAGGCGACATCCGTCGGCCCGACCACGTGATCGACGAGGTTCCAGCGGCTATTGTGGAAGCTGACCAGTGCAAACACCGTCAGACCATCCATCATGTCAGCCTCGTCACGCAACCCGGTTTGCGCAAGGTCGATAGTGCCGCCACCGGGACGTTGCGGCTCGACCTGCAGGAAGGCCCAGTTGGGTGCTGCACGTATCGTCGTGACGACGAACTCGACCGGACCGCGCATTTCGGCCTCCACCGCCGGACGGATCGCGTCGAGGATGGCGGCACGCTCAGTACTGCCCTTGGCCGGTTCACGGAACGGTTGCGCCAGACAAGCGCCGGCAAGCCAAAGGCTCGCCAGCGTCGCGATTGCAAGACGACGCGTGAACGACACGCTCAGGCCGCGTCCAGATCCGGAATGCGCAGAACCTGGCCGGGGTAGATCTTGTCCGGATGCGTCAGCATCGGCTTGTTGGCTTCGAAGATGACGGTGTGCTTGGCACCCTTGCCCTTGCCGTACTGCGCTTCGGCGATCTTCCAGAGGTTGTCGCCCTTTTTGACCGTATAGAAGACCGGCGCCTTGGCGGGTGCCGGTGCGGCGCCAGCATCGGCAACCCTAAGCTCGGAGGCTTCGACGGCCGAGACGCCGAGCGTGTTGCCGACGGCGACCACGGCCTTTTCGAAGACGCTCTGGTCCTTCACGACACCCTTCAGCACGACCTTGTCACCGGCCACTTCGACCTGCACGTCCTTTGTGCCGAGATCGTGGGATGCAAGTTCCTTCTGAACGCTTTCGGCATCCGGGGCGTCATCGTCGCCGCCGATGCCGAGCTTCTTGCCGGCGTTCTTGATAAAGCTGAAAAGACCCATGAATATCTCCTTTTGCGAAAACACTGCTCGGTAAGAGAGGGCGCCGCCTGCCAAAGGCAAGGAGCGGCAAAAAAGAAATCAATCGCCGGCCGGCCGCCCCCGAAGCTTCTTGATCTCGCCGCGCCCGGACTTCTCCTTGAGACGGCGCTCGACGGAGCCGCGGGTCGGTTTCGTCTTCTTGCGTGGCGGTGGTGGCGGCTCCGCGGCCTTGAGAATCAGTTCCTTCAGTCGCTCGCGCGCATCTTCGCGGTTGCGCTCCTGGCTGCGAAACCGGCTGGCCTCGATCATCAGCACGCCCTCTTTCGAGGCACGACGCCCGGCAATCTTCAGGGCGTTGGCCTTGATGCGATCGGAAAGCGCTGGAGAGGCCAGCACGTTGAAGAACAGCTGAACGGCGGTCGACACCTTGTTGACGTTTTGCCCACCCGGCCCGCCGGCCAGCACGAATTGCTCCGTCAGCTCCCAGCCGGCAATCACGATGCTGTCGTTTATGTAGAGCGTGTCGCTAGCCATGGTTCACCTCGCCCCGATCTATGGCACAGAGCGAACCTCTTGAAAACATTCGCCACAAAACCGAAAAACCCGGCCGTGGGAGGCCGGGTTTCACGTGAATCATAGCTGACGATGTTTATTCGGCGGCAAGCTTGGTGCCGGGAGCCGCGTCGCGGACGCTGCCATCAACATGTTCTTCGAACTTGGCGAAGTTGGCGATGAACATATCGACGAGGCGGCGGGCCTGGGCATCATAGGTCGCACCATCGGCCCAGGTCGAGCGCGGATCGAGGATGCCGTCGTCGACGCCGGGGACCGAGACCGGAACGGCGAAGCCGAAGTTGGCGTCGGTGCGCAGTTCAGCGGCGTTCAGCGAGCCGTCGAGGGCTGCGGCGAGCAGAGCGCGGGTCACCTTGATCGGCATGCGGCTGCCGGTGCCGTAGGCGCCGCCTGTCCAGCCGGTGTTGACCAGCCAGCAGGTAACGCCGTTCTTGGCGATCAGGTCCTTCAGAAGGTTGCCGTATTCCGACGGATGCCGCGGCATGAACGGCGCGCCGAAGCAAGTCGAGAATGTGGCTTCCGGCTCGGTGACGCCCTTTTCCGTGCCGGCAACCTTGGCGGTGTAGCCGGAGAGGAAGTGGTACATCGCCTGTTCCGGCGTCAGCTTGGCAATCGGCGGCATCACGCCGAAGGCATCGGCCGTCAGCATGATGATCGTGCGCGGCTGCGGCGCGGTGCCGGTGGCGCTGGCATTCGGGATGAAGTCGAGCGGATAGGCGCAGCGGGTGTTTTCCGTCAGCGAACCGTCGTCGAAATCCGGAACGCGGCGCTCATCGAGCACGACGTTTTCCATGACCGTGCCGAAGCGGCGGGTCGTCGCGTAGATTTCCGGCTCGGCAGCTTCCGACAGGCGGATCGCCTTGGCGTAGCAGCCGCCTTCGAAGTTGAAGACGCCGTGCTCGCCCCAGCCGTGCTCGTCGTCGCCGATCAGCGTGCGGGTCGGGTCGGCCGAAAGCGTCGTCTTGCCGGTGCCGGAGAGACCGAAGAAGATCGCCGTGTCGCCTGCTGGGCCGACATTGGCCGAGCAATGCATCGGCATCACGCCCTTCTTGGGCAGCAGGTAGTTGAGAACGGTGAAGACCGACTTCTTCATTTCGCCGGCATAGGACGTGCCGCCGATCAGGATCAGTCCGTTGGTGAAGTCGCAGGCAATCACCGTCTCCGTGCGGCAGCCGTAGCGCTCCGGGTCAGCCTTGAAGCTTGGGAGATCGATGATCGTCAGCTTCGGCAGGAAGGAGCCGAGTGCCTCGCGGGCCGGACGAATCAGGAGATTGCGGATGAACAGCGAGTGCCAGGCATATTCGGTGACAACGCGGGTCGGAAGGGCGTTGTCGGCATCGGCGCCGCCAACGAGATCCTGCACATAAAGCGACATGCCCTTGGCGTGATCGAGCATGTCCTTTCGCAGCAGGGCGAAATGCTCCGGAGACATCGGCTTGTTGTTGTCCCACCAGATCTGGTCGTCGGTGTTCGCATCGCGAACCACGAACTTGTCCTTCGGCGAACGACCGGTGTGCTGGCCGGTACGGGCAACAAGCGCCCCGTGTGCCGTCAGTTCAGCCTCGCCGCGGCGAAGAGCTTCCTCATAAAGCTCTGCGGCTTCGAGGTTGTACCGGACCGTTTCCAGGTCGGTAAAGCCGAGTTTTTCCAAGCCGTTCGCGAGATTGCGAGTGCCGAGTTGCTCCATGGTCAAGCTTCCTTCGTGTTTGGCCATTGGCGTTGAATTTCGCCGGACCATACTTGCATGCTCGCTCAAAAACAAGGCGGCGTCAAAAAAAGAATAATGATTTCAGTATATTAATCGATTTAAAGAAAATTATCGTTTTTTTAATCGGTTGAATTCGGCCTGCCGGACACCGATCTGACAGGACCTATCCTATCGTTACGACAGGTACTTTTTGGGCTTCGCCACAATTTGTTCCACCTTTATACTCACTAACGCACCCGTGACTCGCGAATGCCGGAGTTTTCGGGGACGAGACCGGCACCTCAAAAGACGGAGTTGAACACGATGCAGACCATCGCGCTTGTCGATGATGACCGGAATATTCTGACGTCCGTATCCATCGCCCTGGAGGCAGAAGGCTACAAGGTCGAGACCTATACCGACGGTGCTTCCGCGCTTGAGGGCCTGCTCGCCCGGCCGCCGCAGCTTGCGATCTTCGACATCAAGATGCCGCGCATGGACGGCATGGAATTGCTGCGCCGCCTGAGACAGAAGTCCGACCTGCCAGTGATCTTCCTCACCTCCAAGGATGAAGAGATCGACGAACTCTTCGGTCTGAAGATGGGTGCCGACGACTTCATCACCAAGCCCTTCTCGCAGCGCCTGCTGGTCGAACGCGTCAAGGCGATCCTGCGTCGCGCCGCAAACCGCGAAGCGGCTGCCGCCAACCCGACGAATCCCGCCAAGGCTTCCGACGCGCCCTCGCGCTCGCTCGAGCGCGGGCAACTGGTGATGGACCAGGAGCGCCACACCTGCACCTGGAAGAGCGAGCCGGTAACGCTGACGGTGACCGAATTCCTCATCCTCCATTCGCTTGCCCAGCGCCCGGGCGTGGTGAAGAGCCGCGACGCGCTGATGGACGCCGCCTATGACGAGCAGGTCTATGTCGACGACCGCACCATCGACAGCCACATCAAGCGGCTGCGCAAGAAGTTCAAGATGGTCGACAACGACTTCGACATGATCGAGACCCTCTACGGTGTCGGCTATCGTTTCCGCGAGACAGCCTGAGCCGCGGGACTTGCCATCGCGCCGATTGTGGCGCATTCAGAAACGGCGCGACGGGAGCACGGCCAAGGCTGCCTTTGAAACCCCGCCGCGCCATCGGACCTCTGGGCCGGAACCACACAAAGTGAACGACGGCGTCGCGCCCGGCACTCGGGCCGTGTCAGCGTTGCAATCGAGAGAACGTGACGGAAGTCCGCGCGGGAGCGGGACATTTGGTAGAAGTCTTGCAGGGCGACATCGAAGACAGTGACGGACGTGCGCAGGCACATATGGGCCAGCGCCGCTGGGCACATCCTTTCACGCTGATTCGCCGCCTGTTCGGCAATGCCGTCTTCTCGAGCCTCACCCGCCGTATCGTCTTCTTCAACCTGGTGGCACTCGTCGTCCTCGTCGGCGGCATCATGTATCTCAACCAGTTCCGCGAGGGACTGATCGACGCCCGTGTCGAAAGCCTGCTGACCCAGGGCGAAATCATCGCCGGTGCCATCTCGGCTTCCGCCTCGGTCGATACCAACTCGATCACCATCGATCCCGAAAAACTGCTCGAACTGCAGGCCGGCCAGAGCATAACGCCGCTGCCGAGCGACGAGGATCTCGATTTCCCGATCATCCAGGAACGCGTTGCGCCGGTTCTCAGGCGGCTGATCTCGCCGACGCGCACCCGCGCCCGCCTCTTCGACGCCGATGCCGACCTGCTGCTCGATTCCCGGCATCTCTATAGCGGCGGCCAGGTGCTGCGCTTCGACCTGCCGCCGATCGAGCCGGAATCGACGGGCATCGGCGAAAAGCTCAACAGCTGGCTGAACAAGCTGCTGCAGCCCGGCAATCTGCCACTCTACAAGGAACCGCCGGGTGGCAACGGCTCGATCTATCCTGAGGTCACCAACGCGCTGACCGGCGTGCGCGGCTATGTCGAACGCGTCACCGAGAAGGGCGAGCTCATCGTTTCAGTGGCCGTTCCCGTCCAGCGGTTCCGCGCCGTGCTCGGCGTTCTCTTGCTTTCGACGCAAGCCGGCGACATCGACAAGATCGTCCAGGCCGAGCGCCTCGCCATCATCCGCGTCTTCGGCGTGGCTGCCCTCGTCAACATCATCCTGTCGCTGCTTCTCTCCTCGACCATCGCCAACCCGCTTCGAAGGCTCGCAGCGGCGGCAGTCCGCGTGCGGCGCGGCGGTGCCAAGGAGCGCGAGGAGATCCCGGATTTCTCCTCTCGCCAGGACGAGATCGGCAACCTGTCCGTCGCGCTCCGGGAAATGACGACCGCGCTCTACGATCGGATCGCGGCGATCGAGAATTTCGCGGCCGATGTCAGTCACGAGCTGAAAAACCCCCTCACCTCGCTGCGCAGCGCCGTCGAGACCCTGCCGCTTGCGCGGACCGACGAATCGAAGAAGCGCTTGATGGACGTCATCCAGCATGACGTCCGCCGCCTCGATCGCCTGATCAGCGATATTTCGGACGCCTCGCGCCTCGACGCGGAACTTGCCCGCAGCGATGCCAGGATCATCGACCTCGAAAGACTTCTGGGCGACCTCGTCGATATTTCGCGCCAGGTCCGCAGCAAGAAGAAGACGGTGCTGCTCGATTTCGTCATCGACCGCAAGGACAGTCCCAAGGCCCGCTTCGCCGTCAACGGCCACGACCTGCGCATCGGCCAGATTATCACCAACCTGATCGAGAACGCCCGGTCCTTCGTTCCCGAAGACAGCGGGCGGATCGTCGTGCGCCTCACACGGTCGCGATCGCGCTGCCTCGTCTATGTCGAGGACAACGGCCCCGGAATCCAGGCGGAAGACATCGACCGCATTTTCGAACGCTTCTACACCGATCGGCCGGAAGGAGAGGATTTCGGCCAGAACTCCGGCCTCGGCCTGTCGATTTCCAGGCAGATCGCCGAAGCCCACGGCGGTACGCTGAAGGCGGAAAACATCGTCGCGCAGGACGGCCACGTCAGCGGCGCGCGCTTCATCCTGTCGCTACCCGCCGAGCCGCACGCGTGACGACGGGCGCCAATGTCCACGGCACTGCCATCGTGCTCGGGACGCGCGGCTTCCTGATCACGGGCCCTTCCGGCATCGGCAAATCCAGGCTGGCGCTTGCATGCATCACGGCCGCACGACAGGCCGGGCACTTTGCGGCACTCGTCGCCGACGATCGGGTGGATCTGAGCCTGGAACATGACAGGATCGTCGCCCGCTGTCCGCCCTCCATTCACGGCCTGATTGAAATACGCGGCGCCGGAATCGGCAAGATCGAAACCGTGCCTGCCGCGGTGATGGACTGGGCCATGCTGCCCGTGAGTGCGCCTTTCGACCCGCGATTACCGCTGGAAGACGAGACGTTGCCCTTACCACTCGGGCGAGTACTCCCGATTGTTCGCGTTCCCGTTGAAGAGGGGGCGTATGTTCTCAATATTTTGCATACGCTCATCGCTGAAAAAATAGGATCCTAGCCCGATTTACCGTCAGCGAGGCTGGTTTTTCAGCATTTTTGGCTTGCACTTCCCCTTTTCCTTGCCAAGATGGCCGCCCCAACAGGTGGACGAAATTGCTGCATTGCGATATCTGGCCATCAGTGAATTGCGCGTGCAGTTGGAGCGAAGATACCCATGATCGGACTTGTGCTTGTCACCCATGGCAAGCTGGCTGAGGAATTTCGACTTGCACTCGAGCATGTCGTCGGTCCGCAAAAAGCTATAGAGACCGTCTGCATCGGTCCCGAGGACGACATGGACCAGCGTCGGCAGGATATCCTCGACGCGGTCACCAAGGTCGACGAGGGCCACGGCGTCATTATCCTGACCGACATGTTCGGCGGAACGCCCTCCAACCTTGCCATCTCGGTCATGCGCAGCGGCTCGGTTGAAGTGATAGCCGGCGTCAACCTGCCGATGCTGATCAAGCTTGCCGGCGTGCGCGGCGAGAGCGACATGGACAAGGCGTTGGTCGAGGCCTCGGAAGCCGGACGGAAATACATCAACGTCGCCAGCCGCGTCCTGAGTGGTAAGTAATGGATCATCGCCCCGACATGTCGCTGACGCGCGAACTGCTGATCATCAACAAGCGAGGCCTGCACGCGCGGGCATCTGCGAAGTTCGTACAGACGGTCGAGGCCTATGAAGCCGAGATTACCGTGTCGAAGGACGGCATGACGGTCGGCGGAACGTCCATTATGGGCCTGATGATGCTGGCTGCCAGCACCGGCTGCAGCGTGTGCGTGACCGCGAGCGGCGCGCAAGCCGAAGAAGCATTGAACGCGCTTGATGCGCTGGTCGCCGACAAGTTCGGCGAAGAAATGTGACGGACAATATAAAGATATAAAGACTTCTTTATATCGATATTGCCCTCTCCCCTGATTCCTGATAGATCGGTCGCACTCTCACCGTGTCGGTAGGCGCGGGAGGCATAATCGCGCCGCAGTTCGGTTGAAGCCATGCGGCTTGAAGAGATCAGCCCGGAGAATTCCATGACCACCACTCAGGACTATATCGTCGCCGACATCGGTCTCGCCGATTTCGGGCGCAAGGAAATTGCGATCGCCGAAACGGAAATGCCGGGCCTGATGGCCTGCCGCGAAGAGTTCGGCGCTGCAAAGCCGCTGAAGGGCGCGCGCATCACCGGCTCGCTGCACATGACCATCCAGACCGCCGTTCTGATCGAGACGCTGGTTGCCCTCGGCGCCGACGTGCGCTGGGCCTCGTGCAACATCTTCTCGACCCAGGATCACGCTGCCGCTGCCATCGCCGCAAGCGGCGTTCCGGTCTTCGCCGTCAAGGGCGAAACGCTCGAAGAATACTGGACCTACACGGACAAGATCTTCCAGTGGGCCGATGGCGGCGTCTCGAACATGATCCTCGACGATGGTGGCGACGCCACCATGTACATCCTGCTCGGCGCCCGCGCCGAAGCCGGTGAAGACGTACTTTCCAACCCGGGCTCCGAAGAAGAAGAGATCCTCGTCGCACAGATCAAGAAGCGCCTCCAGGCTTCGCCGGGCTGGTTCACCAAGCAGCGCGACGCCATCAAGGGCGTGACCGAAGAAACCACCACCGGCGTCAACCGCCTGTACCAGCTTCAGGCCAAGGGCCTGCTGCCCTTCCCGGCGATCAACGTCAACGATTCGGTCACCAAGTCGAAGTTCGACAACAAGTACGGCTGCAAGGAATCGCTCGTTGACGGCATCCGCCGCGGCACCGACGTGATGATGGCCGGCAAGGTCGCCGTCGTCTGCGGTTACGGCGACGTCGGCAAGGGCTCGGCAGCTTCGCTTTCCGGCGCCGGCGCCCGCGTCAAGGTCACCGAAATCGACCCGATCTGCGCGCTCCAGGCGGCGATGGACGGTTTCGAAGTCGTTCAACTCGAAGACGTCGTCTCGTCGGCCGACATCTTCATCACGACGACCGGCAACAAGGACGTCATCCGCATGGACCACATGCGCGAGATGAAGGACATGGCGATCGTCGGCAACATCGGCCACTTCGACAACGAAATTCAGGTCTCCGCACTGCGTAACCTGAAGTGGACAAACATCAAGCCGCAGGTCGACATGATCGAGTTCCCGAAGGGCAACCGCATGATCCTGCTCTCGGAAGGCCGCCTGCTGAACCTCGGCAACGCCACCGGCCACCCGTCCTTCGTGATGTCGGCTTCGTTCTCCAACCAGGTCCTGGCGCAGATCGAGCTCTTCACCAAGGGTGAGAAGTACAAGAACGAAGTCTACGTCCTGCCGAAGGCGCTCGACGAGAAGGTCGCTCGCCTGCACCTGAAGAAGCTCGGCGCTAAGCTCTCCGAACTTTCCGAAGAGCAGGCCGACTACATCGGCGTGAAGACGCAGGGCCCGTTCAAGGCTGAGCACTACCGGTACTAATCCTTACCCGGGCAATCCACAACATCTTGTGGCCGCGTTCTTGACAAGAGAGCGCGGCCGCTTTTTTGGGCCTCTCCCTTCCCGACGATTCGACTAGGAAGTATGCTCTAACCCATTGATTCGTGATGTCGGTGCGGACCTTGGACATCGCGGATGGGATGTCTTGTCGATAAGCGGCAAACAGACGGAGACAGACCGGGGATGCAATCGGAACTGACGCAGGCCCTTGACCAGGGCCTCGATGGAACTGTGCAAGGCGCAACAAGGCCGGCAGCACCCTTCGGACAGACGGGGATGGCAGCGCCATGAACAGAGACCAAACAGCTATTCCGGGCACCCGCCGCAAGGGCCCGAAGTTCCTGCGCCACCTTCTGGCCGGTACCACTCTCTTTGCAGCAACAGATGCGCTCGCCCAGGTCGCGCCGCAGAAGGCAAATATCTTCGGCTCGTCGGAGGTCGTCACCTTCTCCGTGCTCATCGGCGTCGTTTCCGCAGCGATGATTTCGGCGATCTGGCTGATCCGCCAGCGCGGCAATATCGAAGCCGAGAACCGCGAATTGCGCTCCGATCTGTCGGACGCCAACCAGCGCCTCTCGCGCTATCAGGCGCTGGTGGCCGACAAGAACCGCCGGATCGTCGTCTGGGACGGGCTGCTCGAGCGGGCTGAGCTGCTCGGCCAGCTGCCGCCCGAAACCGGCGCGCCGGCAGACGACCGCGAGTTCCTGGCCTTCGGCCGCTGGATCAAGGCGCAATCCGCCGGGGAACTGGAAAATGCGATCGACGCGCTGCGCACCCAGGCGCGCAGCTTCGACCTGGTGCTCGAAACGCAGCGCAACGAAGTCCTGGAGGCCCAGGGACGGGTCTCGGGCGGGCGCGCTTTCGTACGCTTCATCGCTCTCAACAATATGCGCGCAGAACTCGCTGAGCTGAAGCTTGAGCACGATCGGCTCAATACTGCGCTCGTGTCCTTCCGCACCCTTCTCGACGCCATCGATCTGCCGGTGTGGCAACGCGGCACGGATGGCGCCCTCACCTGGGTCAACGAGGCCTATGCCGACGCCGTCGAGGCTCCTGATGTCGCGGTCGCGGTTGCCGAAGGGCGCGAGCTGCTCGCAACCGTCGCGCGCGAAAAGATCCGCGCGGTTTCCACCTTCGACACACCGTTCCGCGACAAGGTTTCGACCGTCGTCAGGGGTAACCGCACCTTCTTCGAAGTCGTCGATGCCCGCAGCCCTGCCGGCTCGGCCGGCGTCGCCGTCGACGTATCCGGCATCGAGGCCGTGCGCGAGGAACTCAACCGGACGCTCAAGAGCCATGCCGAAACGCTCGATCATCTGGCGACCCCCGTCGCGATCTTCGACGGCAATCAGCGCCTGCAGTTCTACAACCAGGCCTTCCAGCGTCTGTGGAACCTCGACATCGGCTTCCTCGAGCGCAAGCCCGACAACGGCGAAGTGCTTGACCGGCTGCGCGCCGGCGGCCAGCTGCCGGAGCAGCTCAACTGGAAACAGTGGAAGGCCACCGCGCTTTCCGTCTATCAGGCGCTCGACACGCAGAGCGACCTCTGGCACCTGCCGAACGGCCAGACGCTGCGCGTCTTCGCGACCGCCCGCCCACAGGGCGGGGTCACCTGGGTGTTCGAGAACCTGACCGAGAAGGTCGATCTCGAAACGCGCTACAATACGCTCGTTCAGGTTCAAGGCGAGACGATCGACCATCTCGCGGAAGGCGTAGCTGTGTTCGGGCCCGACGGCCGCATTCGTCTCTCGAACCCGGCGTTCCGGGCGATCTGGGGCATCAGCGAGGCGGAGGCCAAGCCCGGCACCCATATCCGGGCGATCGAGCAGGCCTGCCTCATCTCCTACGACCAGCCTGACGGGTGGAAACGTTTCACCCACATCATCACCAGCTTCGACGACGAACGGCCCTCCAGCCGCGGCATCCTTGAGCTTCGAACCGGACTGATCCTCGACTACGCCGTCATCCCGCTGCCGAACGCGCAGACGATGCTGACCTTCGTCAACATCACCGACAGCGTCCGGGTCGAGCGCGCGCTCACCGAAAAGAACGAGGCGCTGCGCAAGGCGGATGCGCTGAAGAACGACTTCGTGCACCACGTTTCCTATGAACTGCGTTCGCCGCTCACCAACATCATCGGCTTCGCCGACCTGTTGAAGACGCCGGCTTTCGGCGATCTCAACGAGCGGCAGGCGGAGTATGTCGACCACATCGCCACCTCCTCGTCGCTGCTGCTGACGATCGTCAACGACATCCTGGATCTCGCGACCGTCGATGCCGGCATCGTCCAGCTCGACATGTCCGAGATCAGTCTCACCGACTTCCTCGATGATATTGCCCACCAGATGGCCGACCGGCTGCTCGAGAGCGGCGTGACCCTCAGGATCGCCGCCCCTGACAATCTCGGCCGCATGGTCGCCGACCAGCAGCGGCTGAAGCAGATCTTCGTCAAGCTGCTCACCAATGCCGCAAACTTTGCGCCCGACGGCAGCGCCATCGACCTGAAGTGCCGCCGCGAGGGCAGCGACTTCATCTTCTCTGTCTCAGACAGCGGCCCCGGCATACCGCAGGACGTGCTCGATACAGTGTTCAACCGCTTCGAAAGCTACGGCCAGCGCGGCGGCGCAGGCCTCGGCCTTTCGATCGTCGAGAGCTTCGTCAGCCTGCACCACGGCACCGTCTCCATCCGCAGCAAGGAAGGCGAAGGCACGGAAGTGACCTGCCGCATACCCTCGGCCGAAGTGCCGGCGATCGTCGCGGCCGAATGATGTCGGCGATCGAACGCTTCCTGACGGACGAGGCGGCAACGATCGAGCTCGGCGAAGATCTGGCGCTGGCCCTGAAGCCCGGCGACTGCGTCGCGCTCTCGGGTGATCTCGGAGCCGGCAAGTCGACCTTGGCGCGCGCCTTCCTTCGGGCGCTTGCCGATGACGACGGGCTGGAGGTCCCCAGCCCGACCTTTACGCTGGTCCAATCCTATGAACTGCGCATTCCGGTCGCGCATTTCGATCTCTATCGGCTGGCTGATTCCAGCGAACTGGACGAACTCGGCTTCGACGAGGCGCTATCGCTAGGCGTCTGTCTCGTCGAATGGCCGGAACGGGCTGACGACGCCCTACCCACCAGCCGCATCACGCTGAGCATCACCCATGAAGGCGATGGTCGCCGCGTCGAAATTTCCGGTCCGGACGAAAAGCTGCAGCGCATCGCCCGCACGCTGGCGATCCGCGACTTCCTCGATCAGAACGATCACCCAAACGCACGGCGCCGGCACCTCAGCGGCGACGCCTCGATCCGGGCCTATGAGCGCATTTACCCGGCAGACGGCTCCGTTAGCCGGATTCTGATGGATTCGCCACGACACAAGCCCGGCCCCGTCCTCCAGGACGGAAAATACTACCAGCAGCTCGCGCATATCGCCGAAGACGTCGTTCCCTTCGTCGCGATCGACCAGCTGCTCATTGCACGCGGCTTTGCAGCGCCGACGATCTACGCCCGCGATCTCGACCAGGGCATCCTGCTGATCGAGGACCTTGGGTCGGATGGCGTTCTCGACGCGGCCGGCCAGCCGATCGACGAGCGCTACATCGAAAGCGTACGACTGCTCGCCCGCCTCCATGCCAAGCAGACCGACAGGGAGATCAACCTCGACAGAGCGGTCATCCACCGCATTCCGGATTTCGACCGGACGGCGATGAAGATCGAGACGCGGCTTTTGACCGACTGGTACCTGCCGTGGAAGCGCGGTGCGCCGGCAAGCGATGACGAAAAACGTGAATACGGAGAGATCTGGGACGGGCTGATTGATCTTCTCCAGACCTCCGAGACGAACCTGCTCTTGCGAGATTTTCACTCGCCGAACATCATCTGGCGCGGAGAGCGCCAGGGATTGGACCGGATTGGCCTCATCGATTTCCAGGACGCGATGATCGGCCCGACGGCCTATGACGTGGCATCGCTGGTGCAGGACGCGCGCGTGACCGTCGCGCCTCCGCTCGCCAACCGGATGATGGAAACCTATCTCGCCGAACGGCAGGCAAGCGGCAACTTCGACGAGGCGACTTTCTTGCGCGACTGGCATTTGATGTCGGCGCAGCGCAACTGCAAGCTCGTCGGCATCTGGGTGCGGCTGATGCAGCGGGACGGCAAACCCGGCTACATGAAACATATGCCCCGCACTTTCGCCTATCTTCAGGCGGCGCTCACACATGAATCGCTGAAACCCTTGCACGACTGGTGTATGAAGACCGGAATCCTAGATTCCGAATCAGCGAACTGACAGAGAAGCAATGTCGATCAGCAATGCGATGGTGCTCGCCGCGGGCCTCGGCACCCGGCTCCGCCCGATCACCAACACCATGCCGAAGCCGCTCGTAGAGATCGCGGGCAAGCCGATGATCGACTACGTGCTGGATCTGCTGGCAGAGGCCGGCATCACCAAGGCCGCGGTCAACGTGCATCATTTCGCCGACCAGATGGAAGGACATCTCAGCCAGAGAAGAAGCCCGGAGATCCTGATTTCCGACGAGCGCGATGCGCTGATGAATTCCGGCGGCGGCCTGGCCAAGGGCCTGAAACTGCTGCCGGAAGGCCCCGTACTGGTGATGAATGCCGACCTCTTCTGGGTCGGGGAACCGGTCGGCGTTCCCAGCAACCTGACGCGCCTCGCCGCAGCCTTCGATGCGGACCGCATGGACATGCTGCTCCTGTGCGTGCGCGATGAGGACACGACCGGTCACAACGGCAAGAAGGACTTTTCGCTCGGTGCCGACGGCAAGCTGACGCGATACACCGAAGGTCTGCCAAACCCGGTGGTCTATGCCGGCGCGATCGCGCTTCACTCCCGGCTCTTTGCCGACGCGCCTGATGATGCCTTCAACCTCAACATCTACTTCGATCGCGCTGCCCAAAAAGGGCGCCTCCACGGCCTCCTGCTCGATGGCCACTGGATGACGGTCGGCACGCCCGACGCGATCGGCGAAGCGGAAGCGGCGATCCGCCGCCACCAGCCAGGAGGATGAGCGTGCGCGGCCGCCGGTCCAACGTCTTCACGATCCCGCCTGGCCTCCCCTTCCTGAAGACGCTCGCCGAAAAGCTTTGCGACGGTATCCTGACTCCGGACTTCCGCTACGATCCGGCCGATCCCTTGCCGCTTGCCGGCGTCACGATCTTCGTGCCGACGCGGCGTTCGGCCCGTGTGCTCAGATCCGAATTCGTCGACCTGCTCGGCGGCCGCTCCACCATCCTGCCCACCATCAAGGCGCTCGGCGAGACCGATGATGACAGTGGCTTCTTCGACGCCGAAGTACCGGCAATCCTCGATCTCGCGCCGCCGCTGCCGGGCACGGCACGGCTGATCGAGCTTGGCCGGCTGATTCTCGCCTGGCGCAACCGGCTACCAAAGGTCGTGCTCGACATCCATGCGGAAAGCCCGCTGATCGCGCCGGCAAGTCCTGCCGATGCGATCTGGCTGGCACGCAATCTTGCCGATCTCATCGATGCGATGGAGACGGAAGAGCTGGACTGGGACGCGCTCGACCGGCTCGACGCCGGCGAGCATGCGCTGTGGTGGCAGCTGACGCTCGAATTCCTCAAGATCGCCCGAACCTACTGGCCGGAACGGCTCGAGGAACTCAAGCAATCCTCGCCCGCACGCCATCGCAACGCCATCCTTCAGGCCGAAACGCAGCGCATCGCCGGCGGCAAGATCGAAGGCCCGATCATCATCGCCGGCTCGACCGGTTCCATTCCCGCCACGGCCGCGCTGATTGCCGCCGTGCAGAAGCTTCAGAACGGCACGATCGTGTTGCCTGGTCTCGACCAGACGATGAGCGATGCCGAATGGGACATGATCGTCGCCGACGCTGCCTTTGACGGCAGGCCGGACCCGGCAAGCCGCAGCCACCCGCAATACGGCTTCTACAGGCTGCTGAAGCGCATGGGCGTCATCCGCTCGGATGTGGGCGCGCTAGCCGGCGCCCAAACCGACCTCGATTTCCGCGCGGCGATCCTCTCGCACGCCCTTTTGCCGGCAAAGGCCACCGATGCCTGGACCGAAATGCGCAGCGAACTCGACGGCGAATTGCTGCGCGCTGCCTTCGGCGATACGGCTCTCATCGAAACCGCCAACGAACGCGAGGAGGCGGCGGCGATTGCCGTTGCGCTAAGGCTTGCGCTGGAAGGCAGCGAGGATAGCCAGGCGGCGTTGATCACGCCCGACCGAAATCTCGCGCGGCGGGTCGGCGCCGAGCTCGCCCGCTTCGGCATCGAGGCGGACGATTCCGCCGGCACGCCTTTGTCCTCGACGCCCCAGGGCAGCTTCATGCGTCTGCTTCTGGAGGCAAGCCTGCGCCCCGGCGATCCCGTGCCCTTCGTTGCGCTGCTCAAGCACCCGCTGGCGCGCTTCGGGCTTTCGCGTGATGAGATGCGCCAGGGCGCCGACGCGCTCGAACGCATGGCGCTGCGCGGCAGCACCGCAACCGTCGATATCCTCGCCCTGGAGCCGTTGCTCGATGCGGCGATTGCCGGCCACAAGGTCGATCGCCACCCGCCGGAATGGCGTGCCGGCATCGGCGCCGAGGAGCTTCAGGCAGCACGCGATCTGGCGATCAAGATCGGCCTCGCGGTGGCGCCGCTGGCTTCCGCGCTCACGCGCAGCAAGGACGGCAGCCGCGTGTTCTCGGACGAATTCACCTTTGCCGACTGGGCGACGCGTACCGGCCAGGCGTTGGAAGCGGCCTCGGCCGACGAGCGCGGCGATCTCGGTGGGCTCTGGTCCGGCGAGGCGGCCGATACGCTGGCGACCCTGCTTCGCGGCATTATCGAAACCGATGGCCAGATGACGGCGGACGGGCCGCAATGGTGCGACGTCATGGAGGCGCTTGCTGCAGGTGCAGCGGTCAAGCCGCGGTCCATGCGCCATCCGCGGGTCTTCATCTTCGGCGCGCTGGAATCACGCCTGCAGAGCATGGATCTCGTGGTGCTCGGCGCCATGAACGAGGGCAATTGGCCAGGCCAGACCGCCAACGACCCGTTCCTGTCGCGCACGATGAAGACGGGCATCGGTCTCGAGCCCCCCGAGCGGCGCATCGGCCAGCTCGCGCATGACTTCCAGATGGCCTGCGGCACACGGCGGCTGATCTTCACCCGCTCGATGCGCCAGGGAGCAACACCCACCGTTGCCTCGCGCTGGCTGCAGCGGCTGCTCGCGCTTGGCGGCGAACGGCTGACTGCGGCCTTGCAGGCCAATGGCGCCGACTATCTGGCCTGGGCCCGGATGCTCGACGACGGAGGGCGGCAGCCGCTTGCCGAACGCCCTGCGCCCAAGCCGCCGGCGGACCTGCAGCCGCGCAAATATTCTTTTAGCGAGGTATCGCGGCTGAGGCGCGACCCCTACGCGATCTACGCCCGGCGCATTCTTCGCCTGCATCCGCTGCTGCCGTTCAACAGCGATCCCGGTCCGGCCGAGCGCGGCACGCTCTATCACCAGATCGTCGAGCGCTTTGTTCGCGGCGGCTTCGACCTCATGTCCCCCGCAGCCGAAGAGGCCATGCATCGGCTGCTGAATGAGGCCTTCGACGAGGCGCGGCTGCCCACACATATCGACACGATCTGGCGGCCACGCTTCGCCGCCGTCGGCTTGGCTTTCATCAAATGGGAGCGGGACCGCGCACGCTTCATCCGCCGCTCGCGCACGGAAGCTCCGGCATCGATGGAGCTCGGCGTCGCCGATATGCGGCTGACGGGCATTGCCGACCGGCTCGATATGCTGACCGACGGCAGCGTGGAGATCATCGACTACAAGACCGGCTCCAGCCCATCGGTCAAGGAAGCCCGAGTGCTGCTCGACCCGCAGCTCGCCCTCGAAGCCGCAGCCCTCAAGGCCGGCGCCTTCAAGGATATGCCGCCGAGCCATCCGCAATCGCTGCTCTATGTCCGGCTGAAGCCTGGATCGCGTTTCAAGCAGGAGACCGTGAACAACGAGGGCAGTAAGGCGAAGGAAACCAAATCCGCCGACCAGCTCGCGGACGAATCCCTCACCGAGCTCAGAAAGCTGCTGAGTGCGCTGCTTTCGGGCAAGCACGGCTTTGCATCGCGCGTGATTGTTCAGAAAGAGCGCGACTACGGCGGTGAATACGACCATTTGGCACGCGTTGCCGAATGGTCGACGGCCGATAGCGAGGAGGAGGACGGCGATGAGGGATGACAGCCTCGGCCCCGACCAGGCGACGCCGCAAGCCTGGCTCGACTGGACCTCGCGTCGGCAATCGCTAGCCTCCGATCCCGCGCGTTCTGCCTGGGTTTCGGCCAATGCCGGATCCGGCAAGACACATGTGCTGACCCAGCGGGTGATCCGGCTGCTGCTTGCGGGCTGCCGACCCTCGGCGATCCTCTGCCTGACCTATACCAAGGCGGCGGCCTCCGAAATGTCGAACCGCGTCTTCGAACGGCTGGCCGAATGGGTAACGCTCGACGACGCGACGCTCGAAAAACGGATCGAGGCGATCGAGGGCGAGCGGCCTGGTCTTCTGAAGCTGCAGGAGGCACGCCGCCTGTTCGCCCGCGCGCTGGAGACACCCGGCGGCCTCAAGATCCAGACGATCCATGCCTTCTGCGAGGCGCTGCTGCATCAGTTTCCACTGGAAGCCAACGTCGCCGGACATTTCTCTGTTCTCGACGACCGCGCTGCCGCCGTGCTGCTTGCCGATGCGCGCCGCATGCTGCTGACGGCGACGGCGGCCAAGGACGATCCGGAACTGGCGCGCGCTTTCGCCACCGTGCTCGACCTCGCCGACGATACCGGGCTTGAAAAACTGCTCGCGGCGATCGTCGAGAACCGCACCGCGATCCAGTCCTTTCTCGAACATGCCGACGCGCTCGGCGGCACCGAGGCCGAGTTGCGCCGCGCCCTGAAGCTGGCGCCGGATGAAAGCGTCGACAGCGCCTTGGCCGCGATCTGGCCGTTGGCGGGCCTGAACGGTGCGTCCCTGGAACGCTACTTCTCACTCGCCACGAGCGTTGGCGGAACGAAGGTTCTGGAATTTGCAGAGGGACTTCGGACCGTCTCCAAGCTCACTGACTTGGGCGCGCGCTATGACGGTCTCAGGCATTTGTTCTTCACCGGCACCGGCAAGCCCCGGGCACAATCGGCCTTCCTCAACAGGGCGATGCAGCAGGCGGCCCCCGATCTCATAGACCTGGTGGACGAAGCCTACCGCCATGTCGTCGCCTGCATCGATCACATCAGCATTCTTAGGATGTTCGAGGCGACGCTGGCGGCTCTGACCCTCGCCGAAAGGCTCAACGTCGACTACGAGGAGCTGAAGCGGCGACGCAGCCAGCTCGATTTCGAGGACCTGATCAACCGCACGGCGGCGCTCTTTGCCCGCGGCGATGTCAGCGCCTGGGTCCACTACAAGCTCGACCAGGGCATCGACCATATCCTCGTCGACGAGGCTCAGGATACCAGCCCGGCGCAATGGACCATCATCCAGGCGCTGGCGGCTGACTTCTTCTCCGGCGAAAGCGCCCGTGGCGCCAACCGCACCATGTTCGCCGTCGGCGACGAGAAACAGTCAATCTACTCCTTCCAAGGCGCGCGGCCGGAACGGTTCTCGCATGAGAGCCAGGAAACGGAACGGCGGGTGCGCGACGGCGGCAAGGCCTTCGAGCCCATCCGTCTTCAGCTCTCCTTCCGCTCGACGGTCGACGTGCTCTCGGCCGTCGATACGGTCTTCGCCAATCCGGCGCATGCACGGGGCCTCAGCGCCCGCAACGAGCCCATCGTTCACGCTTCGAACCGTATCGGACACCCCGGTGCCGTCGATATCTGGGACGTGATTGCCGCCGAACCGATCGACACGGACGAAGAATGGACGGCAGCCTTCGACGCGACACCTGAGAGCGCACCGGTCAATATCCTCGCACGCCGGATCGCCGGCGTCTTGGAGAGCTGGATCGGCAAGGAAACGATCGTCGAGAAGGGTATTCGCCGACCGATGCGTCCGGGCGACGTGATCGTGCTGGTCCGCAAGCGCGACGCCTTCGTCAATGCGCTGACCCGGGCGCTCAAGCGCCGCAACAACATTCCGGTCGCCGGCGCCGACCGGCTGGTGCTCACCAAGCATATTGCCGTTCAGGACCTGCTCGCGCTCGGGCGCTTCGTCCTCTTGCCGCAGGACGACCTGTCACTCGCCGCGCTCTTGAAAAGCCCGCTGTTCAATCTCGGCGAAGACGCGCTGTTCGAGCTCGCGGCGCGACGCAAGGAAGGCGAAAGCCTCTGGCAGCGGCTCCAGGCCGAGGCGGCCGAGGGCATCCTGTTCCACCAGGCAGCAAGGGCGCTGAAAAGCTATGTGGCGCTTGCAAACGCGCTTGCTCCGCATGATTTCTACGCTCGCATTCTTGGCGTGCATGGCGGCCGGGCCGCCTTCCTCGCGCGGCTCGGCACCGAGGTCAGCGACATTCTCGACGAATTCCTCACCTTCGCGCTCGATCAGGAAAGAAGCGGCCTCCCGGGGCTGCAGGCCTTCGTTTCGACGCTGGAAATGGAAGCGCCGACGGTCAAGCGCGAGCAGGACAAGGAACGCGACGAAGTCCGGATCATGACGGTGCACGCCGCCAAGGGTCTCGAAGCGCCGGTCGTCTTCCTCGTCGACGGCGGCGGTGCGCCGTTCAGCAACCAGCATGTCCCTTCCCTTCGCTTCCTCGAGCTCGCTCAAAGGGATGGCGCCGTCCTGTCGTTGCCGGTGTGGCGCGCACCGGGCTCGGAATCGAACACGCTCGTGGCCGCCGACAGCGATCGCCTGAAGACGCTCGCCGAGGAAGAGTATCGACGCCTGCTCTATGTCGGCATGACCCGTGCCGCCGACCGCCTGATCGTCTGTGGCTATCGCGGACAGCGGGCCGTCGCCGAAACATGGCATGCCATGGTTCAGGCGAGCCTCGCCGGGGACGAAAATGGCCGCGGCCACCCGAAGACCTTTCACACCGGCGGCGAGGAATGGTCCGGCCATGCCTGGCGCGAGAAGCAGCTCGAGCGCGACCTTCCCTCCAAGCAAGCGCCCACGCCGGACGCCAGCCGCCCGGCCACCGGCCTGCCGAAGGCCCTTTCGACGCCGCTGCCACCGCAAAAGCGGCTGCCGCGGCCGCTCAGCCCCTCCGGCGTCGGTATCGCCATCGACGAGGACGACGGCGATGGGCTTGTCGGATCCGCCCTGTTTTCTGAGAAGGCACCGGCAAATCTCTCGATGTTGCGCGGTGCCATCCTGCACCGCCTGCTGCAGGTCCTGCCCTCCATTGCGGGCAACGATCGCCGCGCCGCGGCCGAGCGCTACCTCGTGCGTTCCGTGCCCCGCTGGTCGCCGGAGCAGCGCGCCGCGCTGATTGACGCTGTCGAGAATGTGCTCGACCATCCCGATCTTCAGGCGCTCTTCTCGGCCGGCAGCCGCGCCGAAGTCTCGGTCATGGGCACGCTGACCCTCGGCACGCGCGAGCACGCGGTCTCCGGCCGTATCGATCGGCTCGCCGTCAGCGACGGGATCGTGACCATTGCCGATTTCAAGACGAACCGGCAGGTGCCGGCTTCGCAGGGTGACATACCCTTCGCCTACAGGGCACAGCTTGCGATCTATCGCGAGCTGTTGCGGCCGCTCTATCCCGGGCACGCATTCCGATGCGTGCTGATCTTCACCGAAGGACCGGCAATCCACGTGGTTAGGGATCAGGCGCTCGACAGGAGCCTTGAAGACCTCGCGACAAAGTGAGATACCCGATATTGAATATCCAGCGGTGCCATCTCACATGAGACACAACATCTGGATACTGCCATCCCGAACGCAAGGAGCAGCCTATGGCTACCGTAAAGGTCGATACGTCCAATTTTCAGCAGGAAGTGCTGAACTCCGCCGAGCCCGTGGTTGTCGATTTCTGGGCTGAATGGTGCGGCCCCTGCAAAATGATCGCGCCGAGCCTCGAGGAAATCTCGAACGAGCTCGCCGGCAAGGTCAAGGTCGTCAAGCTCAACATCGACGAAAACCCGGAACTGGCTGCCCAGTACGGCGTTCGCTCGATCCCGACGCTCGCCATGTTCAAGGCCGGCGAAGTGGCCGACATCAAGGTTGGTGCTGCGCCGAAGACGGCCCTTTCCTCGTGGATCTCCACGGCGGTCGCCTGAGACCTTCGCTGACTACCGCAGCAGAAAGCCCGGCATGCCGGGCTTTTTTCTTGTCTTGAACTTGGCTGCTATCGGGATGGCGGAGCCACCTCCGGATCACTTCGGCGGCGTACCGTTGTCGGCGAGAACGTCGCCCACCAGATAGAGCGAGCCGCCGATCAGGATGCGCGGCGGCGCCGGATCCTCATCGACCAGATTGGCAACGATCGTCAGCGCTTCGGCGACGGAAGAGACAGCCGCAGCCTCAAATCCGACAGCAGCCGCGTCGCTTGCAAGCGCCACCGGATCAAGACCTGCATCGGAACCACGGATCGGAACGGTGAAGACCTGTTCGGCAAGATCCATAAACGCCCGGAAATAGCCGACCGGATCCTTGGTGTTGATCATGCCGATGATCAGGAACAAGGGGCGCGATTCGCGTTCTTCGAAGGTCGCCATCGCTTCGGCGATCACCTGGCCGGCACCCGGATTATGGCCGCCGTCGACCCAGATTTCCGCATCGGCCGGACCGTAACGCGTAAGTTTGCCGCTGGTCAGGCGCTGCAGGCGCCCGGGCCACTCGACGCCGGCAAGCCCCTTCTCGATCGCCGCCTCCGAAACGTCGAAGCCCGCAGCCCGCACAGCGCGAACGGCCGCGGCGGCATTGGCGTATTGGTGGCGTCCCGGCAGCTTCGGCAGCGGCAGATCGGCGAGACCGCTTTCGTCCTGATAGACAAGGCGGCCGAATTCCTCATGCGCCATGAAGTCCTGGCCGTAGACGAACATCGGGCAGCCGAGCCGCTCGGCCGTCGAGATCAGCACATCGCGCGCAGCCTCTTCTTCCTGCTGACCGATCACGACGGAGCAGCCGCACTTCATGATACCGGCTTTTTCCGCAGCGATCAGTTCCACCCGGTCGCCGAGATAGGCCTGGTGATCGAGCGAGATCGGCATGATGACGGATACGGCCGGTCGGGCAATGACATTGGTGGCGTCGAAGCGGCCGCCGAGGCCAACCTCGATGATCGCGACATCCGCCGGATGCTCGGCAAAGAGAAGGAAGGTGACGGCGGTCAGGATTTCGAAGACGGTGATCTTCTCGCCGCCATTGGCTTCGGCGACGCGACGCACCGCATCGGCCAGAACGGGGTCGCTGACGAGCCGTCCCTTGCCGCCCTTGACGCCGAGGCGGTAACGCTCGTGCCAATTGACGAGATGCGGCGACGTGTGGACGTGAACGCTGAGACCGGCCGCTTCCAGGATCGCCCGCGAAAACGCGGTTGCCGAACCCTTGCCATTGGTGCCGGCGACATGGATCACCGGTGGCAGGCGGTCCTGCGGATTGCCGAGCGCGGCGAGCAGCCGGGTGATCCTGTCCAGCGACAGATCAAACCCCTTGGGGTGGAGGGCAAGGAGTTTTTCGATCTCATAGCCCGCTTCGCTGGCTTCCACCGCTGTCATCTCTCACCCCGACCCGACAAGCTTGACTGCCAAACATCTCCGGTCTGGCAGAGATGTTCATTCTCGTTCTGCGCAACTGCGGGAAAATCGGTTCACGCCTTTCCCGCAATTGCCTTTAAGCGTTTGCCGCGACCGGCAAGGCAGCCGGCTGCGTGCCGCCGTTGAGCTTCGAGGCTTCCGCCGGCTTCTTCATCAGGATCTTCAGGACCCGGGCAAGCGTCGACGGCAGATCATGGCGTTTGACGACCATGTCGACCATGCCGTGCTCCAGCAGGTATTCAGACGTCTGGAAGCCTTCCGGCAGCTTTTCGCGCAGCGTCTGCTCGATCACGCGCTTGCCGGCAAAGCCGATTTCGGCGCCAGGCTCGGCCATATGGATATCGCCAAGCATCGCATAGGATGCGGTGACGCCACCGGTCGTCGGGTTGGTGAGCACGACGATATAGGGAAGACCGGCTTCCTTCAGCATGTTGACGGCAACCGTGGTGCGCGGCAGCTGCATCAGCGACAGGATGCCTTCCTGCATGCGGGCGCCGCCCGATGCCGGGAAAATGACCAGCGGGCACTTCTCGGCGATCGCTCTTTCGAAGGCCTTGATAATCGCCTCGCCGGCAGCCATGCCGAGCGAACCGCCAATGAAGTTGAACTCGTGCACGACGGCGACAAGCTTGACGCCCTGAACGCGGCCGAGACCGGCGACGATCGTGTCTTCGAGCTCGGTCTTCACGCGGCTGTCGCGCAGACGGTCGGAGTACTTCTTGGAATCGCGGAACTTCAGCGGGTCCTGAGCAACCTTCGGCTGCGGAAACGCTTCATAGATGCCGCCGTCGAACAGGTCCTTCAGCCGAGCCTTGGCCGGCATCTTCATGTGGAAGCCGGACTGCGGGATGACCCACTTGTTTTCTTCGAGATCGCGGTGGAACACCATCTCGCCGGTTTCCGGGCACTTGATCCAGAGATTTTCCGGAACTTCCCGGCGGCCCAGCATCGAGTTGATCTTCGGCCGAACGTAGTTTGTGATCCAGTTCACTTAGTAACTCCTGAAGATTTCCTTCGGGTTGTGCGCGCTAATATAGGCAATTATTCGGCTGCTGCGAGGCGTGCGGACCGCACGCCTGCCGAGAGCCCTCTGACCAGCGCTTCAACACCCGGAACCGTCGCGTCCGTCGCCTTGCCCTCTTCGGTCAGGCTCGATGCGATCTGGTTGACGATCGCCGTACCGACGACCACGCCATCGGCGGATGCTCCGATGGCCCTTGCATGCTCCGCCGTCTTGACGCCGAAACCGACGCAAACCGGCAGGTTGGTGTGCGCCTTGATACGGCCGACAGCGCCGGCAATCAACGACGGATCGGGCAGAGCCGAACCGGTGATGCCGTTCATCGATACGTAATAGACGAAACCGGAGGTGTTTTCGAGCACCTTCGGCAGGCGACGGTCGTCCGTGGTCGGCGTCGCCAGGCGAATGAAGTTGATGCCCTTCGCAAGCGCCGGGATGCAGAGCTCATCATCCATCTCCGGCGGCAGGTCGACGACGATCAGGCCGTCGATGCCGGCGGCGAGCGCATCCGTCAGGAAGCGGTCGACGCCGTAGATGTAGATCGGATTGTAGTAGCCCATCAGCACGATCGGCGTGCGCTGGTCGTCCTCGCGGAAGCGGCGCGCGATCTCGAGCGTCTTGGCAAGCGTCTGGCCGCCCTTCAGCGCGCGTTGACCGGCAAGCTGGATGGCCGGGCCATCGGCCATCGGGTCAGAGAAGGGCATGCCGAGTTCGATGACGTCGGCGCCGGCCTTCGGCAACGCCTTCATGATCGAGAGCGACGTCTCGAAATCCGGATCACCGGCCATGAAATAGGTGACGAGGACCGGCCGTCCCTCGGCCGCCACATCGGCAAATCTCTTGTCCATGCGTGCGGTCATGATCTTACAGCCCCATTCCCAGTAACTTGCCGACGGTGAAGATGTCCTTGTCGCCGCGACCGGAGAGGTTCATCAGGATAATCTCGTCCTTGCCCATCTTCGGTGCGCGCTTGATGACCTCGGCAAGCGCATGCGACGGCTCGAGCGCCGGGATAATACCTTCGAGGCGGGTCAGCGTCTGGAACGCCTCGAGCGCTTCGTGGTCCATGATCGGCACGTATTCGACGCGGCCGACATCGTTCAGCCAGGCATGTTCCGGGCCGATGCCGGGATAGTCGAGGCCGGCAGAAATCGAGTGGCCTTCCTTGATCTGGCCGTCGCCGTCCTGCAGCAGATAGGTGCGGTTGCCATGCAGCACGCCGGGCGAACCGGCGGTGATCGACGCGCAATGCTCGTCGCCCTCGGTGCCCTTGCCGCCGGCTTCGACGCCGACGATCTTGACGCTTTCATCATCGAGGAACGGATGGAAGATGCCGATCGCGTTGGAGCCACCGCCAACGGCAGCAATGACGAGATTCGGCAGCCGACCTTCGGCGGCGAGCATCTGTTCCTTGGCTTCCTGGCCGATGACCGCCTGGAAATCGCGGACCATTTCCGGATAGGGATGCGGGCCGGCGGCCGTACCGATCAGATAGTAAGTGTTGTCGACATTGGTGACCCAGTCACGCAGGGCCTCGTTCATCGCGTCCTTGAGCGTGCCGCTGCCGGCGGTTACCGGCTTGACCTCGGCACCGAGCAGCTTCATGCGGAAAACGTTCGGCGCCTGGCGCTCGACGTCGGTCGCGCCCATGTAGACGACGCAAGGCAGGCCGAAGCGGGCCGCGACTGTCGCCGAAGCAACGCCATGCTGGCCGGCACCGGTTTCGGCGATGATGCGCGTCTTGCCCATGCGCTTAGCCAGCAGGATCTGGCCGATGCAGTTGTTGATCTTGTGCGAGCCGGTGTGGTTCAGCTCTTCGCGCTTGAAATAGATCTTGGCGCCGCCGAGCTCAGCCGTCAGCCGCTCGGCGAAATAAAGCGGGCTCGGCCGGCCGATATAGTGAGCGCCGAGATGCGCCAGTTCCGCCTTGAAGGCCGGATCGTCCTTTGCCTTGTTCCACTCGGCCTGCAGGTCGAGGATCAAGGGCATCAATGTCTCGGCCACGAAGCGGCCGCCAAAAATGCCGAAACGGCCGTCCTCGTCGGGACCGCCCCGGAAAGAATTCAACTTTGGCGCCTGGTTCACGTCCTGCTCCCTGACCGTGGCATGCCCGCCTCCGCCTGGCGAACGGCATTGAAAAACGATTCCATGAGCTTCAGATCCTTGACGCCCGGCGCGCTCTCGACGCCGGAGGAGATATCGATGGCGCGGGCGCGGGTCTGCACCATGGCCTCGCCAATGTTACTGGCGTTGAGACCACCGGAAAGCATGTAATCGACGCTTCCGTCAAGCGCGTCGAGCAGCTTCCAGTCAAAGGAAACGCCGTTACCGCCGGGCAAATCGGAACCTTGAGGCGGCTTGGCATCAAAGAGGAAGCGATCGGCAATGCCGATATAGGGGTCGATCCTTTCGAGGTCCGATGCATCGCGCACCGAAAGGGCCTTCATGACAGGAAGCCCGTACATCGCCTTGACCGTCAGCAACCGTTCCGGATCTTCGCTGCCGTGAAGCTGCAGGATATCCGGGTTGAGCGCCGAAACGATCTCATCAAGCTCGTCATTGTCGGCATTGACCGTGACCGCGACGATCTTTGCCTGGCCGCGAATGCGGTCTGCCAGATGGCCGGCATCGTCAGGCTCGATGTTCCTGGGGCTCTTTGGAAAAAAGATGAAGCCGGTATGGGATGCACCGAGCGCGACAGCACGCTCAACCGCTTCCGCGGTCTTCAGCCCGCATATCTTCACTTCGGTTTTCATGAGAAGCGACCTTGCATGAAATGTCGCGCGAGTCGAGCCAAAAACCGACGCGCAAGGCCCCGCCAGCGCCCCCTACAACGATGGGCCCGACGGCCGTTGCGCCCCTTGCGCGACAGGCGAGGTTTCACCATATGCATTTTACCACAATGGAGAGACTGATGCGCCTGTTGCTCGCGCTAATCCTGCCCTGGCTGCAGTTTTTCACGATCGGCCGTCCCTTTGCCGGCCTCATCTGCCTGATCCTGCAGCTCACCCTGATTGGTTGGGTTCCGGCAGCGATCTGGTCGGTCTATGCGCTCAGCCAATACAAGACCGACGAGAAGATCCGCGACGCTCTGCGTTACCGCGCATAACACGCAGGTAAGGTCGTCTCCGTCTGGTTCAGTCGAAGTCGATCGCGTGAAGCATCGTGCCGTTGCGGCGGAGCCAGCGCTTGGCATCCTCCGTATCCGGGCACAGCCTCCCGCACAGCGCCCAAAAATCGGGGCCGTGGTTCATCTCTTGCAAATGTGCGACCTCGTGCGCTGCGAGATAGGCGATGACCTTCGGCGGCGCCATGACGATGCGCCAGGAGAAGCTCAGCGCCCCATCGGCCGAGCAGGATCCCCAGCGGCTGCGGGTATCTTTCAACGACAGCGACTTTGCGCGCCGACCGATGCGACCGGTATAGATCGCCACCAGCCGATCGAGATCCTGACGGGCTTCCTTCTTGAGGAAATCGACGATACGCCGGTTCAGGTGCTCCTCGCCGCCGTTGACGCGCAGCACCGGTTCGTCATCGATCAAGACCGCTTCCGTCAGACCGCGGATATTGCCGGTACGCTCGATCCGGTGGGAGATGCCTCGGATCAAGATGGAGCCGCCCTCCTCGATCTGGCTTTC
Organism: Sinorhizobium sp. NFACC03; assembly: GCF_900103435.1. NCBI lineage: Bacteria > Pseudomonadati > Pseudomonadota > Alphaproteobacteria > Hyphomicrobiales > Rhizobiaceae > Sinorhizobium > Sinorhizobium sp. NFACC03. The sequence goes on along the minus strand of NZ_FMXF01000009.1, from coordinate 140,352 downwards.
GCCGGAGAAACGCGCGAGCTTCGTCATCAGCCAGCCCTGATGGCGGTTGAGAAAGGCGTTGACCTCACGCTCCGGCAAGCCTTGGGGTATCGTCATCTTCAGCGCCCGGCCGCCGGGCTCGATGCGCAGTGTCATGCGGGTCGCGCGCGCGTTCTGCTTGATCGTCAGCGGCAGGGACTTGCCGGCAACGTCGATCTGCCGCGTCATGGCGGGTGGAGCAGGTTGAATGCGCCGCTTAAATGAAGGGAACATGCAGGCTTTCTAACCGATTCGCTGGGGCTTCGCCTACAGCGTCGAAAGGCGCGCAATGGATAATCCGGCGTTTCATGTGAAACGCCGGAAGCGTTGTCTTTGGATTAGTGGGCTTCGACCACCGGGCCGGAGCCGCCGTTCTTGCGGTCGCGCATGAAGCGGTCGAACTCTTCCTGGTCCTTGGCGCGGCGAAGCTCGCGCACATAGGTGTCGAACTCTTCGCGCATCGCGTCGAGCTTGCGGCGTTCCTCGTCGAGGCGGGCAAGCTCGGCTTCACGCCAGTCGTCGAAGGCGACGTTGCCGGTGCGATGCGTCCAGTTGGAACGGCGTCCATTGCGCTTGAATGCAGAGCACATGCCATCCACCGTGTCGTTGGCGTCTTTCTTGAAAGTCTTCAGCTTTTCGCCGAACAGGATATAGGCGAGCATGGCCAGACCCAGTGGCCAGAAGACCACGAAGCCGAGCACCATCAGGGCGATGGTCGCGGGCGTCCAATCCGGACGGATCATTGCAGATTGGTTCATCTTCAGGATTCCTCGCAATCATCCGGGCCACCCATGCGGCCCGATGAAAACGATGTGGGAAGGCGCCCTTGGCTGTGCAAGACGCCCTCCCCCGGATTCGAACAAACCCTTGACTCTACGCGGTCAAAACGGCCCCGATCGCGAGGTTAGGCCAACTTGCCGCCCTTGATGAGCTGCTTCACCGGCTTCACGTGCCGCGAGTGCTCGCGGTGGAAAGCGACGATGCGCGGCGCGATTTCGCGGCGGAAGCGCGATCCGTTGAAGACGCCGTAGTGGCCGACATCCGGCTGCATGTAGTGCATGCGCATGTGATCAGGGATGTTGGTGCAGATCGTCTGCGCCGCCTTCGTCTGGCCAGCGCCGGAAATGTCGTCGTTCTCGCCTTCGACGGTCAGCAGCGCGACCTTCTTGATCGCCGTCGTATCGACGCGCTTGCCGCGATGCATCATCTCGCCCTTCGGCAGCGCGTGCTGCATGAAGACCACCTGCACGGTCTGCAGGTAGAATTCGGCCGTCAGGTCCATGACGGCCAGATACTCGTCATAGAAGTCCCGGTGCTTCTCGGCGGCGTCACCATCGTTCTTCACCAGATGCGCGAAGAACTCTTTGTGGGCGATCAGGTGCCGGTCGAGGTTCATCGACATGAAGCCAGAGAGCTGCAGGAAGCCCGGATAGACCATGCGCATGAAGCCCGGCTGCGGCCACGGCACCGGCATGATGACGTTGTCGCGGAACCATTCGATCGGCCGCTGTTCGGCAAGCTGATTGACGCCCGTCGGATTGATGCGGGTGTCGATCGGTCCGCCCATCAGCGTCATCGTCGCCGGCGACAGCGGATCGTCCGCCGCTTCCATCAGGGCGACGGCGGCGAGCACAGGCACTGCCGGCTGACAGACGCCGATCACATGGGTGTTCGGGCCCAGGAAGTGCAGCATCTGGATGACGTAGTCGATGTAATCGTCGAGATCGAAAGTGCCTTCGCTGAGCGGCACCATGCGGGCGTCGATCCAGTCCGTGATGTAGATGTCGGAATGCGGCAGCAGGGCTTCCACGGTGCCGCGCAGCAGCGTCGCGTAGTGGCCGGACATCGGCGCCACGACCAGAACCTTCGGATCGGCGGCACGCCCCTTGGGCAAGGCGCGCTCGAAATGGATGAGGTTGCAGAAGGGTGAGCGCCAGACGATGCGCTCGTAGACGGAGACGGACATGCCGTCGACCTCTGTCGCGGGAAGTCCGAACTCCGGTTTGCCATAGCGGCGGGTGGAGCGCTCGAACACTTCGAGCCCGGCGGCAGCGGCACGGCCGAAATAGGTGTGCGAGATGGGGTTCATCGGATTGCTGAAGGCAAGCCGCATGGCATCGGCGGCCGTACGCCACGGCGCCATCATTGCATGGTTCAATTCATAGAGCTGGTAGAACATGGGAAGCGTACCCCTTGGTTCAATCGACGACAACGCCGCTCCCGGTCGGACGCAAGCTTGCGATTGTTTGTCTTGGTGTCCGCAATCTCTGCCAGACTACCACTTTTCTTGTGCAGTGCAACAAATATACCCGTCTCGCCTCGATACAAGGCCTCAGGCCAGAATGAATCTGGATTCCTGACGATTTGCAAACGAGCTTGTCCGAAACTGGCGGTTTTCCGCAATTTTCGTGCGTTGAGTGCCGATGTCGGGCATTTTCGGGGAGAAAATGGCGACTCCGAAGAGCGACCGTCAGGCGCGACCTCTGCGGCAATGCAGCAAAGCCGCCATCGCTCATGCTGCTGCCACCTTGACGATTGCCTTGACCAGACCCGACTTTTCTTCCGCCCATCGCGGCAGATCGGCAACCGCGCCCTCCAGCGTCGTGCGGTGGGTGATCAACGCCTCGACCGGCACGAGGCCGGAAGCAATCGATGCAACGACGTGATCAAAGTCCTGGCGGGTCGCATTGCGGCTGCCGACCAAGGTCATCTCCCGCTTGTGAAACTCCGGATCGGAGAAGCATATCTCGTCCTTGACGACGCTGACAAAGACCAGCGTGCCGCCATGGGCGACATAGGCGAAGGCGGCCTGCATCGAGCCACTATACCCGGTGGCATCGAAGACCACGTCGAACCCATCCCCTCCCGTCGCTTCGGCTATGCGTGACCCCATATCGGTTCCCGCGACGATGCCATTGGCAAAGCCGAGCTTCTCGGCAGCAAAATCCAGCCGTTCGTCGCTGGTATCGACGAGCGTCACCTGATGGCCGGCAATGCGCGAGAAGATCGCGGTGCCGAGGCCAATCGGCCCTGCGCCGATGACCAGCGCCCGTGAACCCGCATCCGTGGATGCTCGGCGCACCGCATGGGCACCGATTGCCAGGAATTCGACCGTTGCCGCAGCTTCGGCAGACAGACCGTGCGCCGGATAAAGATTACCCTCGGGCACGATGATCTCTTCGCAGAAGGCGCCATCCGTATGCACGCCGAGAACCTTGATGGCGGTGCAGCAGTTCGGCTTGCCCTTGCGACAGGCAACGCAGTTGCCGCAGGAGAGATAGGGGTTGACCACCACAAGCGTACCGGGCGCGACCTCAGTGCCGCGGCCACCGGAAATGACCGTTGCCGAGATCTCGTGACCCATGACCCTCGGGTATTCGAGGAACGGATGTTTGCCGGCGAAGATATGGTAGTCGGTACCGCAGATGCCGACATGGCTGACGGATAGACGCACCCAACCGTCAGGCACGTCTTCAGCCGGTGGACGGTCGACGACCTCCAGGCGGCCGGGTTCGAGGCAGAGCACGGCTTTCATGGCAGTTCCCGCGGAATGTTCGGTGGCAGCGCCTAGCGGGCGCTGCGGCGCCGGAGTTGGTCGAAATAGACGATGACGATGATCAGCGCGCCGGTGATGATACGCTGCCAGAACGAGTTGACGTTCAGGAGATTGGCACCGTTGTTGATCGTCGCAAGGATGAAAGCGCCGAGCAGCGGCCCATGGACCGAGCCGACTGCCCCGAACAGACTGGTGCCGCCGATGACCGACGAGGCGATCGCCTGCAGTTCCCATCCCTCGGCTTGCGTCGCGTTACCGATGCCGATGCGCGAGGCGAGCAGCAGGCCGACGAAGGCGGCGCAGGTCGATGACAGGATATAGGCGAGATAGATGGTGCGGTGCACGTTGACGCCGGAGAGGCGCGCCGCCTCGTTGTTGGAGCCGACCGCGAAGAGATAACGGCCGAAGCGGCTCAAGTGCAGGAAGACATAGGCCGGGATCGCCACCACGATCACCATCCAGAACAGGCTCGGCACACCGAGGAAATCCGCGCGAGAGAAGTTGGTGAAGGCTTCATTGGTGATCGAGATCGTCGAACCGTTGGTGATCAGCAGGCCGATCCCGCGCAGCGATGTCAGGGTCGCAAGTGTTATGATGAAAGGCGGCAGACCCATGCGCACGATGCCGAAGGCATGGAAGGCGCCGATCAGCACCCCGAAGGCGAGCGTGAGGATGACGGCGGCCCAGAGCGGCACGCCAGCCGCAAGCAGCCAGGCGACGATGACGCTGGTGAAGCCGACCACGGCCCCCACCGAAAGATCGATGCCGGCGGTGATGATGACGAAGGTTTGGCCAACCGCGAGGATGGCCGTCATCGCCCCCTGGCGCAACAGGTTGCTGATGTTGTTTGGCGTCCAAAAACTGTTGGTGGCGAGGCCCAGCAGCAGCCAGAGGAACAGAAGCAGCCCCAGGAGGGTGAGGCCGAACAGAATGCTCACGCCCTTGCGTGGCGCCGCACTGGCGCCGCTTTCCACCGTTTCCGCACTCATCGTCTTCCTCCCTGCGTCTCTCAGATTTCTTTTTATGTGTTCAAACACCGATCGCCTGCGACAGCACTTCCTCGTGGCTCGCGGCGCGATAGTCGTGGCTAGCAACCAGCCGCCCGCGCCGGAACACGTGCAACCTGTCCGCAAGCTCGTAGACTTCAGGCAGATAGGACGAGATCAGGATGATGCCTGCCCCGTTCTCCAGAAGCCGCGCGAACAGGCGGTAGATCTCGGCCTTGGTGCCCACATCGACGCCGACGGTCGGCTCGTCGAAGATGAAGAGCTTGGCGCCATGGCTCAGCCACTTGCCGATAACGATCTTCTGCTGGTTGCCGCCGGACATGGCCGACGCCAGGACTCGTCGCGACGGCGTCTTGATCTTCAGGTCGCGGATCTGCCGGTCGGCATTCTCCCGCTCCTGCTGGCCGTTGATCGTCAGGCCACGCGTCAGCCGGTTGAACACCGGAAGATTGATGTTGAGGCCGATCGGCAGATTGAGGCACAGGCCCTGATCGCGGCGGCTTTCCGGCGCGAGCGCGATGCCGAGATTCATGGCGACACGCTCGCTGGCGATCTCGACCTTGCGCCCCTTCCAATAGACCTCGCCGGCGCTTGGACGATGCCGACCATAGAGGCCGAGCGCAAACTCGCTGCGCCCCGCTCCGATCAGCCCATAAAGGCCGACGATCTCGCCGGCGCGAACGGTCAGCGATACATCCTGAAAACCGGGGCCACTCAAGTTCCGCGTTTCGACGATGACCTCGCCGGGCGGAAAATGCTCCTTGTGATAGATCTGCTCTATGGTGCGGTTGATCATCAACGCGATCAGCTCCGCCTCGTTCGTCTCGCCAATCTTGCGGGTGCCGACATGGGTGCCGTCGCGCAGCACCGAGACGCGGTCGGCAATCTCGAAGACCTCCTCCATTCGGTGGCTGATATAGACGATGGTCACGCCTTCGGCCTGAAGCCTCTGGATCAGCCGGAAGAGCTGCGCCGATTCCTGTCGGGTGAGATAGGCGGTCGGCTCATCGAAGATCAGGAACTGCGTGCCACGCATGGCGGCGCGCGCCGTGGCGACGAGCTGCTGCTGGCCAATGGTGAGACTGCCGAGCACCGCGCCGGCCGGCAGATTGAAGCCGAGATCGTCGAGCACGCGCTGTGCCGCATCGGTCATGGCGCGCTTGCGCAACAGGCCGTTGCGATTGATCTCGTCGCCGAGGAACATGTTGGCCGCCACGGTCAGGTGGGCGCAGAGCACGACCTCCTGGTGCACGGCGTTGATGCCGCGTTCGATCGCCTCCTGTGGCGTGCCGAGCTGGACGGGTTTGCCGCACCAGACGATTTCGCCTGACGTGCGCTTGATGACGCCGGTCAAGAGTTTGATCAGCGTCGACTTGCCGGCACCGTTTTCGCCGACGATCGCGTGAATTTCACCGGAAAGAAAGGTCAGCGAAGCCGGCTTCAAGGCCTCCACGGCGCCGTATTTCTTCTGCAGGGCGCGCAGCTCCAGGATCGGCTCGCCTTTCGGAACCGGGTGGCGCGTCGCCACATGCAGCCCTTCGGTCCTGACGTCGCGTGCCTCTTGCAACTCGGTCATGCGCATTCCTCCCATGACAGCGATCGCCTGCGGCCGGTCCTCGCTCCGGCCGCAAGCGCGGTGCGGCAGGCCGGAGGCCCGCCGCGCCATCGTCACTTGATCTTCGGGTTCAAGAGAGCGTCGATCTTCGGGTCCGCCATGTTGGCCTTGGTCACCAGGTTGGCACCGGTATCGACATTCGCCTCGACCTTCTCCTTCTTGGAGACGGCGAGCGCCGTCTTTATGCCATCATAGCCCATGCGATAGGGATCCTGAACGACGAGGCCGGCAAGAACGCCTTCCTTGAGGAAGCCGACGGTCTTGTCGTCGCTGTCGAAGCCGATCACCTTGATCTTGTCACCGAGCTTGTTTTCGGCGATCGCCTGGCCGACACCCTGCGCCATGATCAGGTTGGAGGCGAAGACGCCAACCAGATTGGGGTTGGCGGTGATCAGGTCGGTCATCATGTTGAGGCCGGTGGTCGCCTGACCGTCGGCGTATTTATCAGCAACGACCTTGAAGCCCGGATACTTGGTCTTGACCTGATCGAGGAAACCTTCGCGGCGCTGGTCGAGCGAACCGACGCCCGGAAGGTTGGTGATGATGGCAATTTCGCCCTCTTCCTTACCGGTCATTTCTTTCACAGCTGCGGCGAGCCCGTCGGCAGCGATGCGCCCGCCCTGGACGTTGTCGGTCGTCAGAAACGACGAGAATGCCTTCGAGTCTGCGGCGGAATCGATGCCGATGATCGGTACCGCCTTGGCCGCCTCATCGATCGGCTTGCCAAGCGCCTTGAACTCCGTCGGCGAAATGACGACGGCAGCCGGAGCGCCAGCCACCGCATTCTCAAGAATGCTGATCTGGCCGTTGATGTCGGACTCGGCCTGAGCGCCCAGTTCCGGCACGTTGACACCCAGGTCCTTGCCTGCAGCGCGCGCGCCCGCCAGCACGATCTGCCAGTAGAAGGACGTGGTGTCCTTGACGATGATCGGGATCGTCACGTCCTGCGCGAAGGATGCCACCGGCGTCATGCCGGCGATCATCGCAGCGCTCGCCAAAGCGGTGAAGGCACGACGGGTAAGGCTGCTTTTTAGAATGCTCATCCCAGGTTTCTCCTCTCAGTGCACCGTGTTCCACTTCTTGGAGATCGATCGCAGGTGCTAGCTATCGACCTTTTATCGATAAAAAACATATTGGAATGCTAATACGACAATTCCGGCTTGGCAAGCTGCCGGAACAGCATTTCAGATCGAAACGCGGCTCCCGCCCGCTATACGCGAACCGCCTCGTCGCCGAGCTCCGGCGCGACCAGCGTGAACGGTTCGAAAGCCGCGAAATCGGCCGCTGAAAACCGGTGTTCGGTGAGCGCCATGTTGCGCCTCAGACTCTCCGGCTTGGCGGTGCCGAGCAGCACGGAGGCGACCATGGGATGGCTCAGCGGAAACTGCATGGCTGGCGCGGCAAGCGGCACGTTCATGCCGCGCGCAACCGCCTCCATGGCAGCGACCTTTTGCCGGATATCTTCCGTTGCCGGCATGTAATCGAAATGCGCGCCCTCGACCGGACCCGTTGCCAGGATTCCCGAGTTGAAGACCCCGCCGACGACAAGCGAGGTCTGCTTTTTTTCACAGAGCGGCAGCAGTTCGGCGACGGCCGAGCGATCGAGCAACGTGTAACGGCCGGCCAGCAGGATGCAGTCGATATCGGCCCACCGCATGACCTCCAGACAGACCGGTACCTCGTTCACACCGAGACCATAGGCGGCGATCGTTCCAGAGGATTTCAGCTCCTCCAACGCCTTCAGGCCACCCTCCAGCAACTGCCTGATATAGACGGCATTGCGGGCGGCACCGTGGGTGTAGCCGCCGATGTCGTGGACATAGAGGATGTCGATGCGGCCGAGTCCGAGCCGGGCGTAGCTGAACTCGACGGAGCGCATGATGCCGTCATAGCTGTAGTCGTATCTGACATCGAAATTGAGCGGCTTCACATAGGAATAGTCTGGCACCTTGTCTTCCGGCACCGGATGGAGGAGCCGGCCGACCTTGGTGGAGAGCACGAATTCGTCGCGCGGCTTGTCGCGCAGGAAGTCGCCGACCCGGCGTTCTCCAAGCCCGAGGCCGTAAAAAGGCGCCACATCAAAGTAGCGCATACCCGACTGCCAGGCCGCGTCCAGCGTCGCCATGGCAGCGTCGCGGGTGCACTCCCGGTAGAGCCCGCCGAGACCGGCGGCGCCGAAGCTGTACTCGGTCACCGATAGTCCGGTTCGACCGATCCGTCTCGTCTGCATTCCCTGTTCTCCTCCTCCAAGGATGCCAGTCGCCACATGTCTAGAGCGTCGCCCCCAGATGCCAGGGCACGAACTCGTTGTCGCCGTAGCCGAAAAGCTCGCTCTTGGTCTTGCGGCCAGAGGCGGTCTCGACGATCAGGTCGAAGATCTCCCGGCCAAGCCCGGCAATGCTCACCTCCCCCGAAGCGATCACCCCGCAATCGAAGTCCATGTCCTCTTCCATCGCCCGAAACAGCGCCGTGTTGCTGGTAAGCTTGATCGACGGCGCCGGCGTACAGCCGAAACAGCTGCCGCGGCCGGTGGTAAAGGCAATGACGTTGGCACCGCCGGCAACCTGGCCGGTGGCAGATACCGGATCGTAGCCGGGCGTATCCATGAAGACGAGCCCGTGCTCGGTGACCCGTTCGGCATACCGATAGACTGCGTTCAGCGGCGACCGGCCACCCTTGGCGACAGCACCGAGTGATTTTTCAAGAATGGTGGTTAGTCCACCGCGTTTGTTGCCCGGCGAAGGATTGTTGTCGAGCGATGCGCCATGCATCGCCACATAGTTCTCCCACCAGGCAATCAGGCCGTCGAGTTTCACCGCTACGGCCTCATTCACCGCCCGGCTGCGTAGCAGGTGCTCGGCACCATAGATCTCAGAGGTCTCCGAGAGGATCGCCGTGCCGCCGGCTGCAGCAAGGATATCGACGGCGGCGCCAAGCGCCGGATTGGCGGTGATGCCCGAAAGCCCGTCCGACCCGCCACATTGCAAGCCGACGATGATCTCGCTGACCGGAATGGCAATACGGCGCTCTTTTCCGATTTCGGCCGCGATTTCTTCGAGAATGCCGAGTGCCTTTTCCACGGAGCGGCGCGAGCCGCCCGCTTCCTGAATGTTGAAATGACGTTTCTCCGCGCCAGCGCCGCTCTGGCCATAGAGCGTCAATTGATTGACCTCGCAGCCGAGGCCCACCATCAGCACGCCGCCGAAATTGGCATGGCGGGCGTAACCGGCAAGCGTGCGGTGCAGATTGGCCATTCCGTCGCCGGTCGACGACATGCCGCAGCCCTGATCGTGCACGATCGGCACGAAGCCGTCGATGCCTTCGTATTTCGGCAGGATGCGGCGGTTCGCCTCCTCGGCGATGGCACGGCAGACCGTGGTGGAACAGTTAACGCTGGCGACGACACCGATATAGTTTCGCGTCGCAGCCCGGCCATCTGCGCGGCGATAGCCCTTGAAGGTGCGTGCCTTGTCGGCATCGCTTGCCGCCTCCGGCGTCCCTTGTGGACCGATCGCCAGACGATCCCGGTCGAAGGCAAGATTGTGGGAATGCACATGGTCGCCCGGCGCGATGTCGGCGGTCGCCCGTCCGATCGCCTGGGCGTATTTGACGACCGGTTCGCCGGCGCGAATGGGACGGATCGCAATCTTGTGGCCGGCATCGACCTTCACTGCTGCGCGAGCGCCGTTCGGCAAGGCATCACCGGCGGCAATCGCCAATGTCGCCACGACGACGTTGTCCTCCGGTGCGAGCAGGATGGTGGACGGCGCAGACACCGATTTCTCCATGATTGTTATCGTCTGTTCTGTCTTTTATCTACAATAGACAGATCGTCGTCAATGGGTATTATAGCGAAAACATCGGCGACGACGCCGTGCCAACGACCGGGTGAACGGGAGGAACAGATGTTGACGACAGACGGAGACAAAACCGGATCGCCGCGATAGAGGAGCGTCCAAGCGCAGACAATTTCGAACCGGCCGGATCTTGCCATGGCAAAACAGAACACCGTCTTCAAGGATGCCTATAACCGCTGCCTGAAGCTTCTGGCGGAAACATCCTCGCTGCCCTCCGAGCCGGAACTTGGGCAGGTGCTCGGCGTCAGCCGGACGACGGTGCGCGCGATCCTCAGCCGCTTCGAGGAGGCGCAGCTCATCGCCTGGGACAAGCGCAAGAAGAACGTGCTGCGGCAGCCCCGCCCCGACGACTACTTCCCAACGGAAGAGACCGATTCGCTCGCCGAAATCATCGAGCGCAGTTTCATGCGCCGGATTCTCGCCGGCGGCGCCGAGCCCGGCATGCAGATCAACGAGCTTGAACTGGCGCGCGAGATCGGCACCGGAACGACCAGTGTGCGCGAGTTCCTGATCCGCTTCAGCCGCTTCGGCCTGATCGAAAAACGGCCGAACAGCCACTGGATCCTGAAAGGCTTCACGCGTGAATTCGCGCTGGAGCTGACGGAAGTGCGCGAGATGTTCGAGCTGCGCTCGGCCGCACGTTTCGTCTCGCTTCCGGATGATCACCCGGCCTGGGAGGAGCTCAGGGAAATCGAGACCCTGCACCGGGACATCCTCGCCGACATCGACAATCGCTACCGGGAGTTCTCCGAACTCGACGAGCAGTTTCACCTGCTGGTGCACAAGGCATCGAGCAACCGCTTCATCGTCGATTTCTACGACATCATCGCGATCGTCTTCCACTATCACTACCAGTGGAACAAGACGAATGCCCGCCAGCGCAACGCTCGCGCGCTGGAAGAACACCTCGCCTATATCGAAGCACTGCGTTCGCACGACCCGGCCAAGGCGGAACAGGCCTGTCGGCGACACCTCCAGTCCGCTCGCGAAACTCTCCTTCAATCCATTCCATAGCCAGCTACCGGAGCCACAGATGCCGACGCCGATCGTGCAATTCGGAACCAGCCGCTTTCTTCAAGCGCATGCCGATCTCTTCGTCAGCGACGCGCTGAAGGCGGGAAAGGCACCAGGCCCGATCACGATCGTGCAGACAACCGGATCCAGCGAGCGTTCCGGACGTCTTGCGGCGCTCGCGCGCCCCGAAGGCTTTCCCGTCATCATCCGCGGCATCCAAGACGGGGAGCGGATCGACGCGACGCAGCGGGTGACGAGCGTGACGCGGGCGCTTTCAACCGCTGAAAACTGGAGCGAGGTCCGGGAGATTGTTGCCCAGGAAGCGGAAATCCTGATCTCCAATACCGGCGATACGGGTTACCGGATCACCGACGACGACCTGGTCACGGACATTCCCCGTTCCTTTCCCGGCAAGCTGCTCCTGCTCCTGAAGGCCCGCTTTGAAGCGGGTGGGCGCGCCCTGACGATACTTCCTTGCGAGCTCGTGTCACGCAACGGCGATGTGCTGAAGGCGCTGATGCTGGGGCTCGCGGCGGAGCGGGCCAAAGACACCGCTTTCACGAACTGGCTGAACACAGGTGTCGTCTGGGCAAACACATTGGTCGACCGCATCGTCTCCGAGCCTCTGGAGCCCGCCGGTGCGATTGCCGAACCCTATGCGCTCTGGGCGATCGAAAACCAGCCCGGCTTGCACCTTCCGTGCATTCATCCGTCCGTGAAGCTCGTTGATGACCTGACGCCTTACGAGAAGCTGAAGCTTCACATCCTCAATCTCGGCCACACCGTGCTGGCCGATCTCTGGCTGAGGGAGGGCCGTAACCCGCATGAGACCGTCCGGGAGACGCTCGCCGACGCCCGCGTAGCAGCATATCTCGACCGCATCTATCGATCCGAAGTCATTCCCGCTTTCGCCGCGAAGGACCTGCAAAGCGAAGCGACGGACTATGTCGCTGCGACGCTGGAGCGCTTCAGAAACCCGTTCCTCAATCATCGCCTAAGCGATATCGCCAACCATCACCGCGAAAAGATCGCGCGCCGGATCGGCGACCTCCGGCTCTGGAGCCCGGGCGTAGCAATGCCCGAGCTCACGGCAATCTCGGATCAGTAGCCGGATTCCTGCTTCTTTGGTGCCACCGCCACCTCGCCGAGAAACTCCTGGCGCAGCGCCGTCGTCGCGCGCACGAGCGACGTGACATCCGTGCCGATCGCCATGAAATCGGCGCCCATCTCGCGGTAGTCGCGTGCCTGACCGAGATCGAGCGTCATGATGCCCCTCGCCTTGCCGGCCTTCTTTATACGCTCGAACGCGTCGGCGATTGCCGCGCGCACCTCCGGATGGCCCGGCTTGCCGAGATAACCCATGTCGGCCGCCAGGTCGGAAGGGCCGATGAAGAGGCCGTCAACGCAATCAAGCGCGGCAATCTCATCGATCGCAGCAAGACCCGCGCGGCTCTCGATCTGCAGGATCAGGCAGATTTCATCACCGGCGGTCTGGAGATAGTCGCCGATGCGGCCGAATTGCGAGGCCCGACCGAGGGCGGCGCCGACGCCGCGAACGCCATGCGGCGGATAACGGGTGGCGCGCACCAGCTGCTGTGCCTGCGCCAGGCTCTCGACCATCGGGATCAGCAGGGTCTGCACACCGGTGTCGAGAATCTGCTTGATCAGCACCGTGTCGCCGACCGGCAGGCGAACCATCGGGTGGCTCGCCGATGCCGAGACCGCGCGAAACTGCGCCGACAGCAAGGGAATGTCATTCGGCGCATGCTCGCCGTCGATCAGCAGCCAGTCATAGCCGCTGCCGGAAACCACTTCCGCCGCGTATGGGCTGGCGAGCGCCACCCACAGCCCGAGCTGGAAGCGGTTTTCGCGCAGAGCCGCTTTAAAGGGGTTCTTCGGTGCCGGCATGCTGACTCTCCTTAAACTTAGCGTGGGATCGAGCTTCGCCCCTCATCCGCCTGCCGGCACCTTCGTCCTGGAAAAAGGAGGACGGACGATGCCGCACCGACTCAAGTCCCCTCGCCCCGCTTGCGGGGAGAGGCTAGGGTGAGGGGCAATCTCACGCCATCGATGGATTCGACTGCGAAGACTAACGCCTTGCTGGCAAAAGAAAACCGGCCAAAACGTTGGCCGGTTTGTTGCAAGTCGGATTTTCGCCTGTTTCAGGCCACGCCGCCGAGGCAGACGTATTTGATCTCGGTGAACTCTTCGATGCCGTAGCGCGAGCCCTCGCGGCCGAGACCGGAGAGTTTCACGCCCCCGAACGGCGCTTCCGCCGTCGAGATCAGGCCGGTGTTGACGCCGACCATGCCGTATTCCAGCGCTTCGGCCACCCGGAAAACCCGCGCCAGGTCCTTGGCATAGAAGTAGGAGGCAAGGCCGAACTCAGTGTCGTTTGCCTGTTCGACCACATCCGCCTCATCGGCGAAGCGGAAGAGCGGCGCCACCGGGCCAAAGGTCTCTTCGCGCGCCACCGCCATCGCCTGGGTGACATCGGCCAGAACCGTCGCCTCATAGAAGGTGCCGCCGAGCGTGTGACGCTTACCGCCCTGGATCACGCGCGCGCCCTTGGAGGTGGCGTCGGCAATATGCTCCTCGACCTTCTCCAGCGCCGCCTTGTCGATCAGCGGCCCGAGGATCACGCCCTCGTCGAGGCCGTTGCCGATCTTCAGCTTGGCGACCGCCTTGGCGAGCTTGTCGGAAAAGGCGTCGTAGACCTTGTCCTGCACATAGATGCGGTTAGCACAGACGCAGGTCTGGCCGTTGTTGCGGAACTTGGCGATCAGCGCGCCCTCAACCGCCGCATCGAGATCGGCATCGTCGAAGACGATGAAGGGAGCATTGCCGCCAAGCTCGAGGCCGAGCTTTTTGATGGTGGCGGCGCTCTGGCGATAGAGCTCGGCACCGACTTCGGTCGAGCCGGTGAAGGTCAGCTTGCGCACGACGGGGTTGGAGGTCATCTCGGCACCGATCTCGCGGGCCGAGCCGGTGATGACGCTGAACAGGCCCTTCGGCAAGCCGGCGCGTTCGGCGAGAATGGCGATCGCGATTGCCGAGAACGGCGTCTGTGCCGCCGGCTTCAACACCATCGCGCAACCTGCAGCGAAAGCCGGGCCGGCCTTGCGGGTGATCATCGCATTGGGGAAGTTCCAGGGCGTGATTGCCGCGACGACGCCGATCGGCTGCTTCATCACCAGGATGCGCTTATCGGGCTGATGACCGGGGATCAGGTCGCCATAGAGGCGGCGCGCCTCTTCGGCGAACCACTCGACGAAACTTGCGCCATAGACGATTTCGCCCGTTGCTTCGGCAAGCGGCTTGCCCTGCTCCAGCGTCAGGATGCGGCCGAGATCTTCCTTATTCTCGATCATCAGCTCGAACCAATTGCGCAAAACGCCGGCGCGGTCCTTGGCCGTGCGCGCCGCCCAGCCCTTCTGGGCCACGCGCGCCGCCTCGATCGCCGCCCTGGTTTCCTTGGCGCCGAGCTTCGGCACCCGGCCGATGATCTCACCGGTCGCCGGGTTGTTCACCTCGATCGCGTTCGCCGCGTCCGCCTCGATCCACTCGCCGCCGACGAGCGCTGCCTGGCGAAACAATGATGGGTCTTTAAACGACATGATCCGTCCTCTCTCAAAGTCTACAGAACTTATACAACTTTTTTCTTGGAAACGGCAATGACCCACGCGACCGTTTCTGCACTTTCCTGGCGCGCCTCGCGTACCGACCGCGCTCGCGTTCCCGTGCGTCCAACCCGGTTTCATCCACACCCGTCCTCATGTAGCGTCCGAAACGAATCGAGCCATAGGCGCAGGTGACAGATCAGGCACCGAAGATCGGCCGAGGATATAGAGAACACATAGAAGAGGCATGTCCATGACGGCGACCAACAACAGAAAAGCCGATTATCCCATCGATGCCATGTTCCTGGAGCGCTGGTCGCCCCGCGCCTTCACCAACGAGGAGATCGAGGAACGCGAACTGCTTTCCTTCTTCGAAGCGGCCCGATGGGCGCCGTCTGCGAGCAACCGACAGCCCTGGCGCTTCGTCTATGCCCGTCGCGGAACGGAGCACTTTCCGGTGCTGCTCGACACGCTCGATGAAGGCAACCAGCGCTGGGCGAAGAACGCTGCCGCGCTTCTGATCGTTATTTCAAGAACCAACAACCAGGCACAGAACGGCGAGATGCGGCCGGCCTATACCCACGCCTTCGACACGGGCTCGGCCTGGTACAGCCTCGCTCTGCAGGCTTCCCTTGGCGGCTGGCATACCCATGGCATGGCCGGCATCGACCGCGACAAGGCGATGCGCGTTCTGAACGTTCCCGAGCATCACCGGGTCGAGGCCGCCGTGGCGATCGGACGGCTGGCTGACCCCTCGACGCTACCGGACGACCTGCGCGCACGCGAAATCCCGAGCCAGCGCAAGCCGGTCAGCGAGTTCGCCTTCGAAGGCCAGTTCAAGGGCGAATAACGAAAAATCCCGGCGCCGCAAGGCACCGGGATTCCAAGTGGTCACGATATCCGAGAAGATCAGATGTCGAGGTTGGCGACGCTCAGTGCGTTTTCCTGGATGAAGTCGCGGCGCGGCTCGACCTCGTCGCCCATCAGGCGCGAAAACAGGCCGTCGGCATCGGTGGCGTCGGTGACGCGGACCTGCAGCAGCGAGCGGACGTTCGGATCGAGCGTCGTTTCCCAGAGCTGCTCGGCATTCATTTCACCGAGGCCCTTGTAGCGCTGCATCGAGAGACCCTTGCGACCGGCCGCGAAGATCGCATCGAGAAGCGCACGCGGTCCGCTGATCTCCAGGGTACCGTCGCGACGCCGCAGGACCGGCGGGGCAGCATAGACTTCCTTGAGCTTCGCGGTGAGCTGGTCGATGTAGCGGGCATCGGACGAACCGATCAGCGCCATATCGAGCACCGCGACTTCCTTGACGCCGCGGACCATGCGCTCGAGGCGAAGACCGCCTTCTGCCGTGACCGCACCGCTCCAGCCGCGTTCGGTTTCCTCGGCGATGACGTCGAGGCGACGAGCAACCTCCGCAGCGACCGCCTCATAGGCATCACGCTGGCCGTTGAGCTCGACATTCAGCGCGCCGGCAATCGCTGCCTGCTCAACGATCGAGCGGTTGTAGCGCGAATGCAGCCCGTTCATCAGATTGCGCAGGCGGAGTGCATCATTGATGACTTCGCGCAGATCCTGGCCGGCGCGCACTTCGCCTGATTCCAGCTCCAGCGTGGCTTCTTCCAGACCCATCGTGATCAGGTAGTCTTCCAGTGCCTGCTCGTTCTTGAGGTACTGAGCCGACTTGCCACGCGTCACCTTATAGAGCGGCGGCTGGGCGATATAGAGATGCCCGCGCTCGATCAATTCCGGCATCTGGCGGAAGAAGAAGGTGAGCAGCAGGGTGCGGATATGGGCGCCGTCGACGTCGGCGTCCGTCATGATGATGATCTTGTGATAACGCAGCTTGTCGGCGTTGAACTCGTCCTTGCCGATCGACGTACCCAGCGCGGTGATCAGCGTACCGATTTCCTGACTCGACAGCATCTTGTCGAAGCGCGCACGCTCGACATTGAGGATCTTGCCGCGCAGCGGCAGGATCGCCTGGTTTTCGCGCGAGCGGCCCTGCTTGGCGGAGCCACCTGCAGAGTCACCTTCCACCAGGAAGACTTCGGACTTGGCCGGGTCACGCTCGGAGCAATCGGCAAGCTTTCCGGGCAGCGACGAGATATCGAGCGCACCCTTGCGGCGCGTCAGTTCGCGGGCCTTGCGGGCGGCTTCGCGGGCAGCAGCCGCTTCGACCACCTTGCCGACGAGGATCTTGGCTTCGCTTGGATGCTCTTCGAACCAGGTGCTGAGCGCCTCGTTGACGAGGCTTTCGACAACCGGGCGCACTTCCGAGGACACCAGCTTGTCCTTCGTCTGCGAAGAGAACTTCGGATCTGGAACCTTCACCGAAAGAACAGCCGTGAGGCCTTCGCGGCAGTCCTCGCCCTGGAGCGTGACCTTTTCCCTCTTGGTGATACCCGAGGAATCCGCGTAGGAGGTGACCTGGCGCGTCAGCGCGCCACGGAAGCCCGCCATATGGGTGCCGCCGTCGCGCTGCGGAATGTTGTTGGTAAAGCAGAGCACGTTTTCGTGGTAGCTGTCGTTCCACCACATCGCGACTTCGACGGTGATGCCGTCCTTCTCGCCGCGGATCGACACGGGTTTATGCACCAGCGGCTTCTTCGCCCGGTCGAGATAGGCGACATAGGCCTCGAGACCGCCCTCATACATCATCTCGTCCTGGCGAATGTCCGAATGGCGCTTGTCGGTCAGAATGATATGAACGCCTGAATTGAGGAAGGCGAGTTCGCGAAGGCGGTGTTCCAGCGTGTTGTAATCGAACTCGGTCTTGGTGAAGGTTTCGCTGCTCGGCAGGAACGTCACCTCGGTTCCGGTCGCGTCGCCTGCGTCGCCGGTAACGGCCAGAGAGCCATCGGCGACGCCGTGCGTGAAGCTCATCTCGTGAATTTTGCCCGCGCGCCGGATTTTCAGCTTCAATGAAACCGACAGGGCGTTGACGACGGAGACGCCGACGCCGTGCAGACCGCCCGAAACCTTGTAGGAGTTCTGGTCGAATTTTCCGCCGGCGTGCAGCTGGGTCATGATGACCTCGGCTGCCGAGACGCCTTCTTCCTTGTGGATGTCGGTCGGGATGCCACGGCCATTGTCGGTCACCGTCACCGAGCCCTCCGGGTTGAGCGTCACCGTCACGATATCCGCGTGGCCGGCGAGCGCCTCGTCGATCGCGTTGTCGACGACCTCGTACACCATGTGGTGCAGACCGGAACCGTCATCCGTGTCGCCGATATACATGCCCGGCCGCTTGCGCACGGCATCCAGGCCCTTCAGCACCTTGATGGAATCGGCACCATATTCGGCGCTGGCGCCGGTTTCGGTCTCAGGATTGTCGGTCATTCAGCTACGGGTCTTTCCAGGTTGTTCGGACAGGGTGATTCGTTGCGAATCACGTCTCGGACGCCTCGTGGACTATAGAAAATTTGTCCACGGTTCCAAATCCCGGACCGCGGGGCAGCGGCCGGAAACAAGCATTCATCCCCTGTCATTATCAGGAAATGTGGCTTTTTCCAAAACATCTTCCAGGGCGCGGATCGTCTCAGGCGACAAAGCGCGGATTTTTTCGCTGAGCCGGTTGGCAAATGCCGTGTGCTCCGGCGTCAGGCCCGACGTGTCCAACACGACTTTCGGTGCGGAGACGTTGGCGATACGAAACAATTCCTCTGCCTCATCCCAGATCACATTGAAATATCCGGCCACGCGCTGGAGAAAATCGAAGCTCGGCGCGCCGCGCTTTCCGTGTTCGAGGGCTGAAAGATAGGCGGCCGAAACGTTGATCGCCACTGCCATCTGTTTCTGCGACACGCCCTTCCTGCGCCTGAGTTCGCGCAGCGCCTCGCCGAAGGGTGTCATATCGCGCTTCCCCTCACGCGCGCCAGGCGAACATAGAGAGCACCCTCGCCGCCATGGTTGCGGGCGGCCTGCTCGTAGGATGAGATCAGTGGCCGGAACTCGGGCAAGGAGAACCAGAGCGGTACCGCCCGCTTCAAAGCACCGTCGCTGCCGAACGAGGTGCCCTTGCCGGTTATGACGAGCACATGGCGCAGCCCGCGGTCATGCGCCCTCAAGAGAAACTGCAACAGCAAACCATGCGCTTCGCTCTGGATCATTCCATGCAGGTCGATCCGCGCTTCGAGTGTCAGGCGCCCCTTGGCGAGCTTGCGCTTAACCGGCTTCTCAAGCGGATGATGCAGTTTCTCGCCGGTCTTTTTCGTCAGCGCGATACCCGGCTGTTCGACGGCGCCGGTCGATTTCTGTTGCTGCTTGGCTTTCGGTTCTTCCTGCGCCCTTGGCTTTTCGTCCTCGGCCAACATGTCCATCAGATCGTCGAGCCGACCCGGCATCGGTCTCGTCGAGCGGGCAACCTTGCCCCAGAGAATGCGATCTTCGGACGAAAGCTCTTTTTTCTTAGGCATGGCCGTATCGTGCCGCGGCCGCCTTGGGAACGAAAACATAGAAGTCGGCCGGATTGCGAACCGCCCCGGCCCGTTCGCCCGCCTCGAAGCCGGAACCGGTGAAGATGTCACCGCGCGCTGGACCGACGATCGCCGAACCCGTGTCGAGCGCCAGCATCAGGCGCTGAAAAGGCTTTCCGTCATCGAGGCGTGTCAGGCTCTCGCTCGCGATATAAAAGGGCACGCCGAAGGTATGGATCAGCCGGTCCACTGCCAAGGAACGACCCGGCTCGAGCGAGACCTTGGCAGCGGCGATCGGACCCAGATGCTCGTCCTCGACCGCGGCCTCGCGGAAGAAGATAAACGACCGGTTGTGCCAGAGGACCTCATCGACGTCGTCCGGATGCGCCTCCAGCCAGTCGCGAATGCTCATCATCGACACGGTCGCGGCATCGATCTTGCCGCGTTCGATCAGCAGTTTGCCGACGGCTGAGAAATAGTGGCCGGTCTTGGCGGCATAGGTGACGCGACGGCGCGAACCATCCGGGAATAGGAGCCGTGCCGCGCCCTGGACATGAACGAAGAAAACTTCGACCTTGGACTTCGCATAGGCGATCTCCAGGCCGCGGCCGGCAAGGTAGCCCTGCTCGATTGCCCGCCTGTCCGGATACTCGCTGATCCGGCCATCCGCGGAAAGACCAAAGGCGAAATAGGGATCCATCCCGTCAGGCCGGTTGGTATCGTCGATATCGACCAGATCCGCAGGGCGTCGGTAGAGTGGATAGCGATAGGTCTCGTCCGCTTCCGCGCGAACCTCGATTTCCGGTTCGTAGAAGGCGGTGACAAAGCCGGAACCGGCTTCCGGTTCGATCCGGAACGGTGCGAAGTGCTTCTCGAAGAAGGCCCGTGCGCCGTCAGCTGTGTCGACGTCGGCTGACGAAGCCGAGAAGGCCGGCATAAGATCATCGACCGAAATCCCCATCGACCCGGTGCGATAGGGCTTGGTCGAGACGTGCTTCTGACAGCGGCGCATCGCCTCTATCACCTTGGTCGGGTCGTCGTCCCGCCAGCCCGGAAGATCGTCGAAACTGACGGGTTCAAGTCGAAAGGACATCGTCGCCACGGCCGCTCAATTTTCGGATTCGGTGGCGATCAGCTTCCAGTTCGGATCCCGCGAACGGATGTCGCGCGCAAAGGTCCAGAGATCATTGACCTCGGCAACCGACTCGGCATCGCCGTCGATCAGGCCACCCTGTTTGTCATAGGTCGCCGAAATCAGCTGGCTGACGATACGGACTGTGATGTTCTCTTCGCTGTCCTTCACTTCGGCGTGAATGATGTCGGCCTTGTCGATGCCGACGAAGGTGGACTTGACGACTTCGCCCTTGCGCTCGCGGTCGGTGATCGCCGCGTCGAAGCCTTCATAGACCTCGCGGGACAACAGGTTCTTCAGCGTCTTGCGGTCACCGTCAGCAAAGGCCATGACGATCATCTCGTAGGCCATCTTGGCGCCGTTGACGAATTCCTTGGGATCGAAGCTCGGATCAGCGTCGCTCAGCGCCCGAAGCTGGGTGTTCAGTGTTGTGCCAGCCTTGGCGAAGGCATCGATCGATTCGTAACGACCCGCTTCTTCTTCCGCGCTCTCGCGTCGCGGCAATTGCACGACCTTGCCCTTGTCGCCGTTTTCCGGCCCTTGGCTCATGTCACGCGGCGAATAGGGATCGAATGGCGGCCGTTCGCTTCCTGTCCGGCGGCCCAAAACGCTGCGCAGTTGCAGGAAGATGACCACCGCGGCGATCAGGAAAAAAAACGTGATAAAGTCAAAAGAGCCCATTTCCACCCGGAACCGCTGTTAGAATTTCTCGTGGCTATTCCATATAGTCCGCAAGAATAGATCATTCAAATGGCGATGTCGCACCCTTACAGCGCCGAACGTCTTTTAAGACGCACAAAGGTCGCTGTGGCGCTTTAGAGTTGCTGCATGTTTTTGCTCTTAAGTCGGAGACGATTTAAGGGAACACCAGGATTCATTTTCGGGCAGATTGATGCGCTCATTTCTTATTCCCCTTGTCATCTTCGGGCTTCCGCTCGCCGAGATCGCCGGTTTCGTCATCGTCGGCCGAGAGATCGGACTTTTGATGACGCTGCTTCTGGTGCTTGCAAGCGCATTTGTGGGTGTGATCCTGCTCCGAGTCCAGGGATTTACCGTCATCCGCAGGATGCAGGATGCCACCCGCACAGGCAGTGACCCAGGCCGGGAGGTGATCGGCGGCGCCTTGCTGTTCGTCGCGGCGATCCTGCTCGTCGTACCGGGCTTCGTCAGCGACGTGATCGGTCTCCTCCTGTTTCTGCCCTTTGTCCGCAACGCCGTGGCCGCCTATCTGCGCAAGAGGATGACGATCGTGACGGCGGCATCCGGGACGAACTGGTGCCCACAAGACGACCCGCGGCAGCCACGACCCTCGACGCGCGTCATCGACCTTAACGACGGCGAATTCTCGCGGACGGACGACGAGGATCCGCCGCAAGGTGGGGACCGCGATCGCCCCTAGACGAGGAGCGTTTGGCGGAATGCGCATCCGGCACTCTGTCGCCCACATTCCGGAGCGTAATCTCGGCTTGGCGGTTTGGAGCAAAGGTACGCGCATCCGCCTGAAAGCGCCGGGTTCGCAGGGTTGTAAGCCCTAGGCCGAAATGCTAGATGGCCTCACCGAATTGATGTCGAGGAACCCTTATGACGACTGATACCGCATCCAACGGCAACGGCAGCGCGCAGCAGAGCCCGTCGCTGAACATCCTCGCCCAGTATATCAAGGACCTTTCCTTCGAAAACCCGGGCGCACCGCGTTCGCTGCAGGCTCGTGACAAGGCGCCGTCGATCAACATCAACGTCAATGTCAACGCCAACCCGCTCGCAGAGAACGATTTCGACGTCGTTCTGTCACTGAACGCCGAAGCCAAGGACGGCGACCGCGTTCTCTTCAACGTCGAGCTCGCTTATGGCGGCGTCTTCCGCGTTGCAGGCTTCCCGCAGGAGCACATGCTGCCGCTGCTCTTCATCGAGTGCCCGCGCCTGCTGTTCCCGTTCGCGCGCCAGATCGTTGCCGACGCGACCCGCAACGGTGGCTTCCCGCCGCTGATGATCGACCCGATCGACTTCGCGCAGATGTTCGCGCAGCGCATGGCTGAAGAAAAGGTCCGTGCTCAGGTTTCGAACTCGAACGAAACCGCGAACTGATCGAAAATCAGAACGCTGAAACGATGAAGCCCGGCTCGCGCCGGGCTTTTTTGATGCCTGGTTATTCCTGGGGATCGTATTTTGCCCAGATCGCCTTAGCGCCGATCTTGGCAATCAGCGCAGCGTGAGCCGCATGATCGTCCTCCGACAGCCGGCTCGGCAACGGACGCGGACGCTGGCCGATGACGATCGGCACATCATCGAGATCGATCGACTGCCCCGCCGATTTCGTCGAGACAAGGCCGAGCGCTGCCTGCCGACCACCAATCATCTCGATATAGACTTCGGCGAGCAGTTCGGAGTCGAGAAGAGCGCCGTGCTTCGCGCGGTGCGAATTGTCGATGCCGTAACGACGGCAAAGCGCATCGAGCGAGTTCGGCCCCATCGGGTGCTTGCGGCGAGCAAGCGCCAATGTGTCCGTCACCCGATCGATGGCGATCGGCGGCAGTCCCAGACGCGCGAACTCGGCGTTGACGAAGCCCATGTCGAAGGTGGCGTTGTGGGCGACCCAACGCGCATCACCGAAGAAATCTAGGATCTCATCGACGACATCGGCGAAGGGCGGCTTGTCCTTCAGGAAGTCGTCGCTGATCCCGTGGATGGCGAGCGCATCCGGATGAACCTTGCGGCTGCCGGGATTGATGAAGATATGCAGCGTGCGGCCGGTCGGAAACTGGTTCTCGAGTTCGACACCGCCGATTTCGATCACCCGGTCCTCGCGATTGTCGAGGCCCGTCGTTTCCGTATCGAAGATGATCTCACGCATCCGCGTCTCCGTTTCTGGCTGCGAGTTCGTCGACGACGGCCTTCACCTGGCCGCGGGTGACGTCGAAACTGTCGCTGGTATCGATGATGTAGTCGGCGCGTTTACGCTTTTCGCTGTCCGGCACCTGCCGCGCAAGGATCATTGCGAGTTTTTCCTCTGTCATTCCCGGGCGCTTCAGCGCCCTTTCGCGCTGGAGCTCGGCCGAGCAGGTCACCACGACGACGCGGTCGACCCGTTTTTCCGCTTCCGTTTCAAACAGCAGCGGGATATCCAGGACGACAAAAGGCGCAGCCGTGGCCGCGTACTTTGCAAGGAATTCCTGTTCCTTCTTGCGCACGAGCGGATGTACGATCGCCTCGAGTTCGGACAGCCGTCCCGGCGCCTCCATGAGCTGGCGCGACAGTTCGGCTCGGTCAATCTCGCCGTCTTTCGTCGTTCCGGGAAAAGCCGCTTCAACCGCTGCAACCGCCTCGCCGCGATAAAGTTGGTGCACGACCTCGTCGGCATCGTTCACCGGAACGCCGAAATCACGGAACATCTGGGCCGTCGTCGACTTGCCCATGGCGATCGATCCCGTGAGCCCAAGGACAATCATCAGTGTCTTTCCATGTCATCGATGATGCGTTGTCGAAGCGTGGCGTCGACCGTCGGCCGACAGCCGAACCAGAGCTCGAAGCCGGGCACGGCCTGGTGCAGGAGCATGCCCAAACCGTCGACGATCGCAAAACCTTGCGCCTCTGCCTGCGCAAGGATCGGCGTCTTCAGGGGAACATAGACAATGTCCGTGACGACGGCGCTGGAAGCCATGACGCCGAAATCGAGCGAGGGCGCTTCGCTGCCATCCATGCCTAGTGACGTGGTGTTGATGAACAGGCCGGCACCCGCCATCACGTCTTTGAGCGCGCCCATCGGATGCGCTTCGACCGCCGGACCGAAACGATCGGCGAGTTCCTTCGCCCGCTCGACCGTCCGATTGATGACGTGGATCGTCTTGATGCCGCGATCACGGACGGCCTGAATGATCGCACGGCTGGCGCCGCCTGCGCCGAGGATGACTGCGGTCGACGTCTTGTCCCAGCCAGCCGCCCGCTCATCGAGATTGGCAACGAAGCCGCGGCCATCGGTGTTGGTGGCGTGCACCTCTCCATCCCTGAGCCAAAGCGTGTTGGCGGCGCCGAGCTCCTGGCTCAGCTCATCCGGCCGATCCGCCAGGCGACAGGCGAGCTCCTTGTGCGGGATGGTGACATTGCCGCCGCAGAAGCCGGACGTTCCGTCCTTGAGGCTTTCGATGAAAGCGGAAAAATCTTCCGGCCTGACCTCATACGCGCGATAGCTGCCGGGTAGACCGAGCTCATTCAGCCAATAGCCATGGATCAGAGGCGACCGGGAGTGCTTGATCGGATAGCCGGTGACGAAGGCGTGGTTAACAAATGTTTCACGTGAATCACGCATCGATCGTTCCCAGTTCGCGAAGTTTGGCGAGCAGCGGCAGCATCGGAAGACCGAGGATGGTGAAGTAGTCGCCTTCGATCTTTTCGAAGAGCTGGATCCCCTCGCCCTCCAGCTGATAGGCGCCGACGCTCGAAAGCGCCTTTTCGCCCACACATTGCAAGTGGCGATCGACGAAACTTGCCGTCAGCGGCCGCACGGTCATGTGGGCGGAAGAAACGTGCCGCCAGACAACCTCTTCACCGCGCAAAAGCACGATGGCGCTGTTCAAGCGATGGGTCTTGCCGGACAGCGACAGCAAGTGCCGAGCCGCTTCCGCCATGTCCTTCGGCTTATGATAGACCCGTGCTTCCAGAGACATGGTCTGGTCGGAGCCGATCACCAACGCGTCGCCAAAATGTCGGGCGACGTCGCGCGCCTTTGCCTCTGCCAGCGCGAGCGCTACGGTTTCGGGTGCAGCACCGGCTTCTTCGAGTGGCTTTTCCAGCGCACGTTCATCAATCTTGGCTGCCTTCGCCTCGAAAACGAGGCCGGCATTTTCCAGGAGCGCACGTCGAAACGGGCTTGCCGAGGCCAGGACGAGCGAAGGATTCATCATGCAGGTTCCCGTATTGTTCGATTCGGGTCTAGCGCAGACGCGGACGCAGGGCAACGATTGCCGCCGCGGTTTCCTCGATCGAACGGCGGGTGACGTCGATGACCGGCCAGTTGTTGCGGGCGCAAAGCGACCGGGCATATTTTAGTTCCTCGGTGATCGAGGCCTTGTCCGTATATTGATCGCCGTGAAAACCCTGGGTCGTTCCGAGCACCCGGTGCTGGCGCACCTGCGAGATACGGTCGGCCGTTGCGATCAGGCCGACGACGAGCGGCCTCGTCGCCTCCATCAATCTTTCGGGTAGCGGCACGCCCGGGACGATCGGGATGTTGACCGTCTTGATGCCGCGGTTGGCGAGGTAGATGCTGGTCGGCGTCTTCGACGTCCGGCTGATGCCGACCAGAACGACATCCGCCTCGTCGAAATCGGCGGGCAACTGACCGTCGTCATGGTCCATCGTGAAATTGAGGGCGTCGATGCGGGCGAAGTACTCCGCATCCATCACGTGCTGGGCGCCCGAACGACGGCGCGACGGCGATCCCAGATAGGACTGGAAGAGGTCGATGATCGGATCGAGCACCGAGACGCAAGGGACGCCCATCTCGCGGCAACGCCGATCGATGACATCGGCGAGTTCGCGGTCGACAATCGTATAGAGCACGATGCCGGGCGCACCATCGATGGCGTCGAGGACCTGCAACAACTGTTTGCGGTTGCGGATCAGCGGATAGACATGCTCCAGCGCATGCGAGCTCTGAAACTGAGCGGCGGCGGCGCGTCCGGCGGCAATCAGAGTCTCGCCCGTCGAGTCCGAAATCAGGTGAAGGTGGAAGTAGTTTTTCTTGTTCTCCACGCAATTCTCCTGGTGCTGTTGATAAGCCGGGATGAAAGACAGCTAACGACGGGGCGCCGACCCAGGCAAGTGGAAAACTGCCGACTTATTCACAATTGGCGCTGTCGCGGAAACCGTTTCGGGGCAAATGTGGAAAAGACTCGCGACGATGACAAAGTGTCACGCGTATCAACCGCTTGTCCACAAGCGTGACCAAATCCGTGGTTCCGCTAATCAACTGAATCCAAAGGCCTTTATTCGCCTCTCTACACTGTTTTTCCAGATTGACGAGTCGTTCTCCCATCGCGCGTCGTCCCGATCGGCAACCGTGGACAAGTCAGTGGGTTGTTTTAATCCTTGATACCCACCGACTCTAAGAAATAGAAACCTTCTAAATATCTTTGATTTTATATTGGGAGAGATGATCCGTGACCGAAACGCGCAGAAAGGTTCTGGAGGTTTTGGCAGGGAAGACGGTGTCTCCTCCTCCGATCTGGCTGATGCGCCAGGCAGGCCGTTACCTGCCGGAGTACAGGGCGACACGGGCTACGGCCGGGAGCTTCCTCGATCTCTGTTACACACCCGATCTCGCAGTCGAGGTGACGCTGCAGCCGATCCGTCGATACGCCTTCGATGCTGCCATCCTCTTCTCCGATATCCTGGTCATCCCCGATGCCCTGAAACGCAATGTGCGCTTCGAGGAAGGCCACGGGCCACGAATGGATCCGATTGATGTCGACGGTATTTTGCGCCTGAAGCCGGAGGGCATCGCTGAGCACCTCCAGCCTGTCTTTGAGACGGTATCGCGGTTGCGCGCTGAACTTCCCGCCGAAACGACCCTGCTCGGCTTCTGTGGCGCTCCCTGGACGGTTGCGACCTATATGATCGCGGGACACGGGACGCCGGACCAGGCCCCTGCCCGGCTCTTCGCCTACCGCAACCCGGAAGCCTTCGATCATCTGCTGTCCTTCCTGGCGGATGTCTCGGCCGATTATCTCGTGCGGCAGATCGATGCCGGCGCCGATGCGGTGCAGATCTTCGATTCCTGGGCCGGCGTTCTCGGCGAGGAGGAATTCGCCCGTTACGCGGTCAGGCCGGTGCAGCGCATGATCGCTTCGGTCAGGGCGCAGCGGCCGAATGCAAAGATCATCGCCTTTGCAAAAGGCGCCGGTCAGCTGTTGAAGACCTATCGCCAGGCGACCGACGCCGATGCCATCGGCCTTGACTGGACCGTGCCGCTTTCCTTTGCGAAGGATTTGCAGAAGGAAGGGCCGGTCCAGGGCAATCTCGATCCGATGCGGGTCGTGGCGGGCGGCATGGCGCTCGAGGAAGGCATCGATCGTATTCTCGATGCGCTTGGCCATGGACCGCTGATCTTCAATCTCGGCCATGGCATCACGCCGCAGGCCGATCCGGATCACGTGTCGGCGCTGGTTGCGCGGGTTCGTGGAGCGCAATGATGGCCGAGAAGCAGATCGATCTGGCGCCCGGTAACAGGGCGCGGCTCAGGGCAGCGATCGCGATTGGCGCTTTCGTGGCGCTTCTCGTCGGTCTCTTCGTCTGGCGGCCGGATGATTTCTATCTCTGGATCAAGGCGTTGCATGTCATCGCGGTGATGTCATGGATGGCAGCCCTGCTCTACATGCCGCGCCTTTTCATCTACCACACCGACGCCGCGCCGGGCTCCGCGCAATCGGAAACCTTCAAGATGATGGAGATGCGGCTGCTGAAGGTGATCATGAACCCGGCGATGATGATCTCCTGGGTGCTCGGGCTCTACCTCGCCTGGAGCGTCTATGGCTTCCAGGGCGGGTGGCTGCACGCCAAGCTCCTGTTCGTGGTGCTTTTGACGGCAGTCCACATGCGCTTCAGCCGTGCCGTTCGCGAATTTCAGCGTGACGAAAACAAGCACGATGCGCGCTATTGGCGGCTGATGAACGAGGCTCCGACGCTGCTGATGATTCTCATCGTGATCATGGTCGTGGTGAAGCCGTTCTGAATATAATCGATTCGTGATTTGCAATAGTCGTTTCTAATTTGCGACAGCCCCTTGCAGGGTTTCACGTGAATCGCTATTTTCTGCCATCTCCTCTTCATGGCTTGTGACAAAGACAAGAGCCTGCCTCTTCCAGCCGCAGCTCCCCAACGAATACTCGCCATCTCTCCATTACCCATACCAAACATGGATCCTTCATGGCTGAAATGAAGCTACAAGAACTCAAGAACAAGACGCCGACCGATCTGCTCGCCTTTGCCGAGGAGCTCGAGGTGGAGAACGCCAGCACGATGCGCAAGCAGGAGCTGATGTTCGCGATCCTCAAGATGCTCGCGGCTCAGGATATCGAAATCATCGGCGAAGGCGTTGTTGAAGTGCTGCAGGATGGGTTCGGCTTTCTCCGGTCCGCGAATGCAAACTACCTTCCCGGTCCTGATGATATCTACATCTCGCCTTCCCAGATCCGCCGCTTCTCGCTGAAGACCGGCGACACGGTCGAGGGCCCGATCCGCGGACCGAAAGAAGGCGAGCGCTATTTCGCTCTCCTCAAAGTCAACACCATCAATTTCGACGATCCGGAAAAGATCCGTCACAAGGTTCACTTCGACAACTTGACGCCGCTCTATCCGAACGAGCGCTTCAAGATGGAACTCGAGGTTCCGACGTCGAAAGATCTCTCCGCCCGCGTCATCGACCTGGTGGCGCCGCTCGGCAAAGGCCAGCGCGGTCTGATCGTCGCACCGCCGCGCACCGGTAAGACGGTTCTGTTGCAGAACATCGCGCATTCGATCACTGCCAATCATCCAGAATGTTACCTGATCGTTCTTCTGATCGACGAGCGTCCGGAAGAAGTGACGGACATGCAGCGCTCGGTGAAGG
This sequence comes from Sinorhizobium sp. NFACC03, assembly GCF_900103435.1. Taxonomy (NCBI): domain Bacteria; kingdom Pseudomonadati; phylum Pseudomonadota; class Alphaproteobacteria; order Hyphomicrobiales; family Rhizobiaceae; genus Sinorhizobium; species Sinorhizobium sp. NFACC03. The sequence continues at coordinate 111,510 of NZ_FMXF01000009.1, read as the reverse complement.
GCGAAGTCGTTTCATCGACCTTCGACGAGCCGGCGACGCGCCACGTCCAGGTCGCCGAAATGGTGATCGAAAAGGCGAAGCGTCTTGTCGAACACGGCCGCGACGTCGTCATCCTGCTCGACTCGATCACCCGCCTCGGCCGCGCCTACAACACGGTCGTTCCGTCATCGGGTAAGGTCCTGACCGGCGGTGTCGATGCCAACGCGCTGCAGCGCCCGAAGCGCTTCTTCGGCGCTGCCCGTAACATCGAAGAGGGTGGCTCGCTGACGATTATCGCGACCGCGCTGATCGATACCGGCAGCCGCATGGACGAAGTCATCTTCGAAGAATTCAAGGGCACCGGCAACTCGGAAATCGTGCTCGACCGCAAGGTCGCCGACAAGCGCATCTTCCCGGCGATGGACATTCTCAAGTCCGGCACGCGTAAGGAGGACCTGCTGGTGCCGCGCCAGGATCTGCAGAAGATCTTCGTGCTCCGCCGCATCCTGGCACCGATGGGCACGACCGACGCGATCGAGTTCCTCATCGACAAGCTCAAGCAGACGAAGAACAATGGCGATTTCTTCGACTCGATGAACACGTAAGACCCGTTCGATATCCGATTTCAAAGACCGGTCGACCTATCGTCGACCGGTCTTTTGTTTTCCCAGAACCTTATCCGGATTCTTCTTCCTCATTGATTCGGCTTCGCAACAATCTCGTTCTCTCCGGGATCTGGGATAGGTGATCGCTCCGGCTGATTCACGTGAAACACACCGACGCTGTGAAACATGAGCGTGGCGGGACCTTGATATTTCGGCGCCGTTTCGGCATAAGCTCCCCGACCCTTTGAGATACCGTTTTCATTCTGCGTGAGCACGCTCCGCGAAGAATAAACAATCGGTCCGGAACTTCGACGATCCCCATTGTTTCGACCAGCGAGGCGCCCTTCCGTCTCCGCGGTCTTTTCAGGTGAGCCAATGACAGCAATGCACACGATATATGCGCTTTCCAGTGGAGCCCTGCCCGCTGGCGTCGCGGTCGTGCGTGTCAGCGGTCAGCACACTGCGGCGGTCCTACGGGAATTGTGCGGCGATGTCCCGTTACCGCGGGCAGCAACGCTCAAAACGATTCGGACACGCAACGGTCTTGTGATCGATAGCGGTCTTGTTCTCTATTTTCACGGACCAGCCTCTTTCACGGGGGAAGACTGCGCCGAGTTTCAGATCCATGGCGGTCGCGCTGCGGTGAACGCCCTGCTCGAAGAGCTCTCCGAGTTCGAAGGTCTACGCCACGCCGAAGCGGGTGAGTTCTCACGACGCGCCTTCCAGAACGGCAAGCTGGATCTTGTGGAAGTCGAGGGTCTCGCCGACCTGATCGTCGCCGAGACCGAGATGCAGCGCCGCCTGGCGATCGAACACTCTGGCGGCGGGCAATCGCAGGTCTATGCGGCTTGGGCGAAACGTCTCACGCACGCGCGGGCGATGATCGAGGCCGAACTCGACTTTGCTGACGAGGACGATGTGCCGAGCTCGGTGAGCGAACGCATCTGGCAGGACATGTCCGTGCTTGCACAGGAGATCGCCGCACACATCGCCGATGCGCCGATTGCCGAGATCATCCGTGATGGGCTGAAGATCGTCATCGCCGGTGAGCCGAACGCCGGAAAGTCCAGCTTGCTCAATGCACTGGCGCAGAGAGATATCGCGATCGTCACGGAAATTGCCGGGACAACGCGTGACGTGCTCTCGGTGGATCTTTCATTAGCCGGATTCTCAGTCAAGCTTTATGACACCGCCGGTCTGCGTGAAACCGAGGAACGTGTCGAGCAAGAGGGCATACGTCGCGCGCGAGAAGTTATCGAGCGAGCAGATTTGATCCTCCTCCTTTCGGAGACGGCGAGCGGCTTTAATTCTCTGTCCGATATCACATCTGACGGCACTGCCGTCTTGCGTGTAGCAACGAAGATAGATCGAGATGATCGGCAATGGTCTCCTGATGAAGCCGATGTTTTGATCTCGACCCGGACGGGTGAAGGCATGGATCGCCTACTGGATGAGATCGCCGCCCATCTCCCCGACCTCAGCGGTCGAACGTCCCTTGCCTTGCCTTCACGTCGCCGTCACGTCGATAGTCTCCGGCAGGCTCTTCGGGCAATCGAAGAGAGCTTGGCGGGGCAACATTACGGCCTGGACATCCGAGCAGAGCAGCTTCGTCTTGCCGGAGACGCGATTGGACGGATTACCGGGCGGGTGGATGTCGAGAACCTTTTGGATGTGATATTTTCCGAATTCTGTATCGGAAAATAGTCTGTGGAAACAACGATACAACGTTTGCGAGTCCTTCGTTGTGTTTCACGTGAAACGATTCGTGCCGGTGCAAAGGTGTGCTGGCTTGGAGATATGAGCAATGACCCAGTATGATGTTATCGTCATTGGCGGTGGACATGCCGGTTGCGAGGCGGCGGCCGCGGCTGCACGTCTCGGCGCCAACACGGCACTGATCACGCACAAGGCGTCGACCATCGGCGTGATGTCCTGCAATCCAGCGATTGGTGGATTGGGCAAGGGCCATCTCGTGCGCGAGATCGATGCCATGGATGGTCTGATGGGTCGGGTCGCCGATGCCGGCGGGATTCAGTTTCGCCTGCTCAACCGTCGCAAGGGCCCGGCTGTCCGCGGTCCGCGCACGCAGGCCGACCGGCGCCTTTATCGCGAAGCCATGCAGCGCGAAATAAGCGGCATTGCCAACCTCACGGTGGTTGAGGGTGACGCCTTCGACTTGATCGAGAGCAATGGCAAGGTCAGCGGTGTCGTCATGAAGGACGGCCGGACGTTTGCATCGACGTCCGTGGTTTTGACGACCGGCACCTTTCTGAAGGGGCTGATCCATATCGGCGACCAGAAGATCCCGGCTGGCCGCGTTGGTGAAGAACCCTCTGTTGGGCTTTCGGCGACACTGCTGCGCTATGGCCTGAAGCTGGGACGTCTGAAGACCGGTACGCCGGCACGCCTGGATGGGCGCACGATCGATTGGGACAGTGTCGGCCGACAAGGTCCCGACGAGGATCCTGTACCGTTCTCCTTCATGACCGACCGCATTCTGAACCGTCAGATTGATTGCGGCGTGACGCGCACGACCGAGGCCACCCACAAGATCATCGCCGACAATATCGGAAAGTCCGCGATGTATTCGGGTCAGATCGAAGGCGTCGGTCCGCGCTATTGCCCGTCGATCGAAGATAAGATCGTGCGTTTTGGCGAGCGCGACGGTCATCAGATCTTCTTGGAGCCGGAAGGCCTCGACGATGACACCATCTATCCGAATGGGATCTCGACCTCATTGCCGGCTGATATCCAGGAGGCGTTCATTCGAACAATTCCGGGATTGGAGAATGTGGCGATCCTGCAGCCCGGCTATGCCATCGAGTATGACCATGTGGATCCGCGCGAGTTGAACGCGACGCTGGCGGTGCGCAAGATGCCCGGCCTGTTCCTGGCAGGGCAGATCAACGGGACGACAGGTTACGAAGAAGCCGGCGCCCAGGGGCTGGTCGCGGGCCTGAATGCGGCGCTGCTGGCGACCGGTCGGCCCGAGGTGATCTTCAGCCGCACCAACTCCTATATCGGCGTCATGATCGACGACCTGACGTCGCGCGGCATTACCGAGCCTTACCGCATGTTTACATCTCGAGCGGAGTATCGTTTGTCGCTGCGCGCTGATAATGCCGATGCGCGACTGACGCCATTGGCGATGGAACTCGGCTGTATTTCAGATGCGCGCCGCGACCGCTTTACCGACTGGCAAGTACAGTTCGATGATGGACGGCAACTGTTGAAGAGCCTCTCGGTGACGCCAGCCGAAGGCAATCGTCATGGCCTGAAGCTGAACCAGGATGGCCAGCGGCGCACCGCCTTTGAAATCCTCTCCTATCTGGATCAATCGATTTCCGCCTTGGTGCCGATCTGGCCGGAGCTGTCGTCGATTGGTTCACGGGTCGTCGAGGCGCTGGAAATTGACGCCGCCTATGCGGTCTATATGGAGAGGCAGGCGGCGGATATTGCAGGCATTCGCCGCGAGGAAAATCTGGTGATCCCTGAAGGCTTTGACTTTGACAGGCTGTCGGGATTGTCCAATGAGTTGAAGCAGAAGCTGAAACAGCATGCCCCGCGCAATCTGTCGCAGGTGATGAAGGTGGATGGCATGACGCCCGCCGCCGCATCGCTGATCCTTGCCTGGCTGAAGCGTCAAAACGGAAGCGCAGAACGCGAAGAAAAGGCAAGTGCACAATGAAAACGAGTCCAATCGATGTGTTGAACGGACTGCGTGTTTCACGTGAAACGAATGAACGCCTGGAGCACTTTGCCCGCCTTTTTCAGAAGTGGGCGAAGTCGATCAATCTCGTAGCGCCTTCGACGATTGAGGATCTATGGCGCCGCCATATCGTTGATAGCTTACAGCTTGTACAGTTGTCGCCGGAGCCAAAGACCTGGGTTGATCTGGGAAGCGGCGGCGGCTTCCCGGGCATCATTACGGCGATCTATCTCTCGGAGTTCGCTGACGGCTGGGTGCATCTCGTCGAAAGCAACAACAAGAAAGCCGCATTCTTGCGAGTCGCCTTGGCCGAAACGGGCGCGCGTGGCTCCGTTCACCCGATTCGAATCGAAGAAGCCGGCAAGGTGATTCCGCACGCCGACGCGGTTTCGGCGCGGGCCTTGGCCGATTTGACGCTCTTGCTCGACTACTCTGCGCCGTGGTTGCTGGCAGATGAGCGCAAAACGGTCGCCTATTTCCACAAAGGGCGGGATTACCAGCGCGAAATCGACAAAGCCATTGGCCGCTATCAGTTCGATCTGGTAAAACATCCAAGCGTCGTCGAGCCGGACTCTGTTGTGCTCGAGATCGCAAATCTATCACGCAAGGTTCAGTGATCGGCGAGCGGAAACATGTTTGGCGCAAGAAATCGGATCATCACAATCGCAAATCAGAAAGGTGGAGTCGGTAAAACGACGACCGCCATCAATCTGGCGACTGCTCTCGCGGCAATCGGCGAACGAGTCCTCATCGTCGATCTCGATCCGCAAGGCAATGCCAGCACCGGTCTGGGTATTCAGCGGCGCGATCGGAACCTCTCATCCTATGAGCTGATGATGGGCTCGCACGGGATCAACGAGATAGCACAGCAAACCGCTGTGCCCAATCTTTCGATTGTGCCTTCGACTATGGATCTTCTCGGCGTCGAGATGGAGATTTCTCAGGAACCGGACCGGGTCTTCCGCCTGCGCAAAGCTTTGGTCAGCCCGGCGGCGATGGAGTACTCCTATGTGCTCGTCGATTGCCCGCCGTCGTTCAATCTCCTGACGATGAATGCCATGGCCGCAGCGCATTCCGTGCTGGTGCCGTTGCAGTGCGAGTTCTTCGCGCTGGAAGGTCTCAGCCAGCTGTTGGAAACTGTGGATCAGGTTCGCCGATCGGTGAATCCGTCGCTGGATATACAGGGTATCGTGCTGACGATGTTCGACTCGCGCAACAATCTCGCCCAGCAGGTCGTCAGTGATGTCCGGACCCATCTTGGCGACAAGGTCTATCACACTCTCATTCCGCGCAATGTTCGCGTTTCCGAGGCGCCGTCCTATGGCAAGCCTGCGATTCTCTATGATCTGAAATGCGCTGGAAGCCAGGCCTATCTGCAGTTGGCATCGGAAGTGATTCAGCGTGAACGCCAGCGCAAGGCTGCATAATCATTTCGGTAGCGTAATTTAAATCGGGTGACGATATGAACGACGATAGCTCGAAGAGACGGCTTGGTCGCGGACTGGCCGCGTTGATCGGCGAGATGGATCAACCGCTGCAGGCAGGTGCTTCCGCCCCTGCCCCGGTCAACCCGGACCGGCGTGTGCCGATTGAGTTCGTGTCGCGCAACCCGCGCAACCCGCGCCGGCAGTTCGACGAAGCCGAACTTCAGGATCTCGCCAATTCGATTCGTCAGCACGGCATCGTTCAGCCTGTTGTCGCTCGCACGATCGGCGCCGACCGCTACGAGATCATCGCCGGCGAACGTCGTTGGCGGGCGGCACAGTTAGCCGGATTCACCGAGATTCCGGTCATTATCCGTGACGTTGACGATCGCACGGCGCTCGAGATCGCGATCGTCGAAAACGTTCAGCGCTCGGATCTCAACCCGCTCGACGAGGCGCTCGGCTATGAGCAGTTGATTGCCGAGCACGGTTATACGCAGAACGATCTCGGCGAAATTATCGGCAAGAGCCGCAGCCACGTCGCCAACAGCCTGAGACTGCTGAAATTGCCGGAACCGGTGCGCGACATGCTGTCGGAAGGCGCGCTGTCTGCCGGGCATGCGCGCGCGCTGATTCCCACGTCGGATCCGGCGGCGCTGGCCCGCACGATCGTCTCCAAGGGGCTTTCGGTGCGTGATGCCGAGCGCATCGCCCAGAACGATATCCGCGCACAGAACGACCCGAATTTCGGCAAGACGGCACGCCGCGACGAGAAGGATGCGGACACGCTGGCGCTTGAACGCACCCTGTCGGACAGCCTTGGCCTCGAGGTGACCGTCAATCACAAGGCTTCCGGCGGCCATCTTCGCATCGCTTACAAGACGCTCGATCAGCTTGAGGAAATCTGCCGGCTGCTCGAGCGCCGCTGAGCGCTTACAAACGGCATTGTGAGAACAATCGAGAGGCGCGCCCTGCAAACAAGGGCGCGCGCCTTAATATATTGATTTCTCTAATCTTTCTGCGCGAATGGACCAGATTCAAAGGGATCGCCTGCAAGGACGTGGATCCATGCGTGTAAAGAGGCAATTCCAGCTAGGAAATGAAGGAAGCAAGCGACCTCAGCCGGCTGAATTCCCCTGGGCCAAACGCATCAACGCCGTGCGGATTGCACCGCGATCGCCATGAGGTTCTGCAAGACCAGGCTTTCTTCGAGGCTGGCGCGGCTGCGGCTTTGGAAGATGGTTGTCTGCAGGCGATTGAGTTCACGGCGTATCGCCGGCGCCGTCCATTGCTTCAGCGCGGCCTCGACGATCGGTTTGCGTCGGAAATGCAGACCACGCCCGAGCGTCGCAATCACTTGCCCTGTTTGTTGACGACTGGCGTCCATCTCGGCGCGCATCACGTCGAGCTGCTGGAACTGTCGCAGACAGGCCTGCAGTACCAGAAACGCCGGGGTCTTCGAGGTCGTGATCTTTTGCATCGCGTGCAGCAGGCCATCGAGATCGCCCTTGAGCACCGCATCGACCGCGTCATCGACGGAAATGGCGCTGGCATCGCCGACGATGTCGAGCACGTCCTCCTCGTCCACGGCCGTCTTCCCACGGCAGTAAAGGGCGAGCTTGCGCAGCTCGTTGCGTGACGCCAGACGGTCGCCGCCGAGAGCGTCCACCAGGCGCGCACGGGCGGCCGGCGTGATTCCCAGCTCCTCGTCGCCAAGTTCCTTATCAATCAAGGCCTGCAGGCCGCGAACGTCATCACTGTAGCAGGCGATACAGGCAACAGAGCGGGCCGTCTCGCCGATCTTGCGAAGGGCGGCACCCTTCTTCAGGTCACCGGCCTCGACGATCACAGAGCTGCCTGAGGGCGGCTCGGCCGCCAAAAGCTGCATCGCGTCGACGAGTGACTTCTCGTTGGCTGCTCCCCGCACCCAGATGAGCTTCTCACCGCCAAACAGGCCGATGGAATTGACCTCGTCCAGCAGCCGGCCGGGCGATTGCGCCAGCTCGCTGACATCGAGCTTCAGGACGGAAAAGGGATCATCCAGCGGCACGCCGCAGCGCGCGGCGAGTGCGGACGCACGCTCGGATACGAGCCCGCGATCGGGCCCGTAGAGAATGAACAGCCGGTAGACCCCGACGGACTTCTGGAGGAAGGAGTCGAATTCGTGCGACTTGACTTCGCTCATCCCGACACCGGACTAGCGACTGAGGGCCGCGGCAACATCAGCCCGGATCAGCTCGGCCAATTCCTTTGCGGCGCGGTTTTCGCCATCGCGCACGGCGCGCACCTTGGCAAATTCCTGGACGGAGAAGTCGACAAGCGCGACCGCCGTGCGGTTGCCAGACTTGATCGTCTCGCCCGTTCCGATCTTCGTCAGGTTGTAGTCCGCCTTGACGACGATGCGTCCGGCGCTTGCCCGATCCACGCGGTCCTTGTTCTGATCATAGAGCACGCCCATGGCGCGGCTCGTGACGTCCAGCGACAGGTGATATTGCGGGTTTACCGGTTCGCCCTGCCCGCCCGCCACAAGGAAGATCAGCGCGTTGCGGACTTCCTGTTCGACGCGCTCGTCGGCATCGGAGATCTCGATCGCCGCCAGCGCCGTCGACGTACCGACAGGATCGGAGTAGAGCGGCCTGACCTGGCAGCCGGCGAGCGCGGTCAGCAAAAGAACACCTGCCAGCACCGGAAACGACCGGATACGGGAGCCAGCTCTATCAGACAACGACATTGACGATCCTCTGGGGCACGACGATGATTTTCTTGGGGCTGCTGCCGTTGAGCGCGGACTTGACGGCATCGAGCGCCAGGACGGCGCTTTCGATCGCACTCTGATCCGCATCGCGGGCGATTGTCAAATCGGCGCGCTTCTTGCCGTTGATCTGCACGGGAAGGGTGATTTCGTTCTCGACGACCAGCGCAGGATTGAACGTCGGCCAGCCGCGCTCCGCGATCAGCCCCTCGCCGCCGATTTCGCGCCAGCATTCCTCGGCGAGGTGCGGCGTCATCGGTGCAATCAGGCTGACCAGGATCGTCGTGGCGTCCTTTACAGCGCTCGCGAGCGCTGCGTCCGCCTTGCCGGCGGCAACCTGTGTCAGCGGTGCGGCAAGCGTGTTCACGAGCTCATAGATCCGCGCCACGGCCTTGTTGAAGGCCAGCTTGTCATAATCCGCCTCGACCGCGCGCAGCGTCTTGTGCGCGGCCTGAGAAACGGCAAGGGCCTCGCCTTCAAGCGCCGGTACGGCTTCGATCCCGCGCAGCTTTTCGGCCGCCTCGCTGATCAAGCGCCATACGCGCTGGACGAAGCGATGTGATCCTTCGACACCGGCTTCGGACCAGATGACGTCACGATCCGGCGGCGAATCGGAGAGAACGAAGAAGCGCGCGGTATCGGCGCCATAGGAAGCGATGATGTCGTCGGGATCGACGACGTTCTTCTTCGACTTCGACATCTTCTCGATCGAGCCGATGGCGATTTCCTCGCCGGTCTCGAGCAGCACGGCGCGGCGGCGTCCGTCGATTTCCTCGATGCGGATCTCGGCCGGGGTCACCCATTCGCGCTGGGCACCCTCGCCACGGCTATAGGTTTCGTGCACGACCATGCCCTGGGTGAAGAGACCCTTGAACGGCTCGTCGAGCGCGACATGACCGGTCGCCTTCATCGCGCGGGTGAAGAAGCGCGAGTAGAGCAGGTGCAGGATCGCGTGCTCGATGCCGCCGATATATTGATCCACCGGCAGCCAATGGTTGGCGACCTTGGGGTCGGTCGGATTGTCTTCCCACGGCGCGGTGAAGCGGGTGAAGTACCAGGACGAATCGACGAAGGTGTCCATCGTGTCCGTCTCGCGCCGGGCATCCTTGCCGCAATGCGGGCAGGCAACGTGGCGCCAGGTCGGGTGACGGTCGAGCGGATTGCCCGGCTTGTCGAAGGTGACGTCCGGCGGCAGAATGACCGGCAGGTCGGCCTTCGGAACCGGCACGACACCGCAGTCATCACAATGGATGACGGGGATCGGGCAGCCCCAATAGCGCTGACGCGAAATGCCCCAGTCGCGCAGGCGGAAGTTCACCTTGCGCTCGGCGCTCGGCGTGCCGTCGAGCGTTTCCTGCTCGAGCTTCGAGGCGACTGTCTCAAATGCCTCTTCCGTCGACAGGCCGTCGAGGAAGCGCGAGTTGATCATCACGCCGTCGCCGATATAGGCCTCGTCGCCGATGGCGAAGGTTGCGGCATCGCCGTCCTTCGGCATAACGACCGGAACAACCGGCAGGTCGTATTTGCGGGCGAAGTCGAGGTCGCGCTGGTCACCGGAGGGGCAGCCGAAGATGGCGCCCGTGCCGTAGTCCATCAGTACGAAATTTGCGACATAAACAGGCAGTTCCCAGCTCGGATCGAGCGGGTGCTTGGCGCGAATGCCGGTATCGATGCCCTTCTTTTCTGCCGTTTCCAGCGCGGCGAGCGAGGTGCCGGCGCGGCGGCACTCCTCGCAGAAGGCATCGACTTCCGGATTGGTCGCCGCCGCCTGCCTAGCCAGCGGATGGTCGGCAGCGATCGCCAGGAAGGAAGCGCCGAAGAGCGTGTCCGGACGGGTCGTGTAGACGGTCAGCTCGGTCGCGTCACCGGGGGTGCCTTCGACCAGCTCCCAACGCAGCGACAGGCCTTCGGAGCGACCGATCCAGTTCTTCTGCATCAGGCGCACCTTCTCGGGCCACTGATCCAGCGTGTCCAGCGCGTCGAGCAGTTCCTGGCTGAAGTCGGTGATGCGGAAGAACCACTGCGTCAGTTCGCGCTGTTCGACCAGCGCGCCCGAGCGCCAGCCGCGGCCGTCGATCACCTGCTCGTTGGCGAGCACGGTGTTGTCGACCGGGTCCCAGTTGACCTTGGACTGCTTGCGGTAAACGAGGCCCTTTTCCAGGAAGTCCAGGAACAGATGCTGCTGGCGCTGGTAGTAGGCGGGGTCACAGGTCGCGAATTCGCGGTTCCAGTCGAGCGACAGGCCCATGACCTTAAGCTGCGCCTTCATCGAAGCGATGTTCTGGTAGGTCCAGCTCGCTGGATGCACACCACGCTCCATGGCGGCGTTCTCGGCCGGCATGCCGAAGGCGTCCCAGCCCATCGGGTGCAGCACGTTGAAGCCGCGGGCACGCTTGTACCGCGCCACCACGTCACCCATGGTGTAGTTGCGCACGTGGCCCATATGGATGCGGCCCGACGGATAGGGGAACATCTCTAGCACGTAGTACTTTTCGCGCGGATCGTCGTTCTCGGTCTGGAAGACCTCGTTCTTTTCCCATTCCTGCTGCCAACGGGGCTCGGCATCACGCGGATTGTATCGTTCGCTAGACATGTCTTTTCGATGTTCCGGAAGTTCTGCGGCGCATAGAGGCGCCTCATGATAGTTGGGGTGACCTTCACCACGAAACCGCCTGACGGTCAAGTTTTTGAAGGGTTTGCCGCGACACTTTGGCGGATTTGCGCCCGTCATGAGGGTGGCGGTCTTGGCAAGCCGATCAACTTTGCCTAATCCGCTCGGTGAGTGGTTTGAGAAATCCGTTTCGGAGCAAAGGTCCATGGAAGTCCAAGAGCGATTGCGGGATGTCGTGAGCCGGATTCAGGCGGCAGAGAAGTCTGCTCATCGTGCCAAGGGTGCCGCCACGCTGGTCGCCGTGTCCAAAACCTTCGACGCCGATGCAATCCGGCCGGTGATTTCCGCAGGCCAGCGGGTCTTCGGCGAAAACCGCGTGCAGGAAGCGCAAGGCAAGTGGCCGGAACTGAAGGCAGAGACATCCGGTCTCGAACTCCACCTGATCGGCCCGTTGCAATCGAATAAGGCGCCCGAGGCGGTTGCTCTGTTCGACGTCATCGAGACCGTCGATCGTGAGAAGATTGCCCGCGCGCTCGCCGCAGAGATGCAGAAGCAGGGCCGGAACCTCAGGCTCTACGTTCAGGTCAACACCGGGCTGGAGCCGCAGAAGGCCGGCATCCCACCGGAGGAAACGGTCGCTTTTGTCGATCTCTGCCGCCAGGAGCTGGGTCTGCAGATCGAGGGGCTGATGTGCATTCCGCCGGTCGAGGAAAATCCCGGCCCGCATTTCGCCCTGCTCGCCAAGCTGGCCGCAGCCTGCAAGCTCGAGAAGCTGTCGATGGGCATGTCCGGCGATTTCGAGACGGCCGTGCAGTTCGGCGCCACCAGCGTCCGCGTCGGTTCGGCCATTTTCGGCGCGCGATAACGCCATTTCGCCGCATTACGCTTTCGTCGGGGTTCCCCTGCCCACCCATTAGCCTATCCTTGTGCACGAGGAGGCCGGACATGTCCGGCAAATGCATAGGGAGGAACGGAAATGGCGAGTCGCTATTCCGAAGTGTACGCCGCCTGGAAGGCGGATCCGCAAGGCTTCTGGTCCGGTGCTGCCGACGCCATCGATTGGTTCGAGCGTCCGCAACGCGCTTTCGATGCCGCGGGCGGTACTTACGGGCACTGGTATGCCGGTGGCTCGACGAACACCTGCTACAACTGTCTCGACCGCCACGTCGAAGCCGGGCGCGGCGAGCAGATCGCCTTCATCTATGACAGTCCGGTCACCGGGCGTGTCGAGCGCATCTCCTATGCGGCATTGCTTGCCGATGTGGCAGCATTGGCTGCCGTCTATCGGAAGCTCGGTGTCGGCAAGGGTGATCGCATCATCATCTACATGCCGATGATCCCGCAGGCGGCGGTTGCCATGCTGGCTGCCGCCCGGATCGGCGCCGTGCATTCGGTGGTCTTCGGCGGTTTTGCCGCCAACGAACTGGCCGTGCGCATCGACGATTGCCAGGCGAAGCTCGTGGTTTCCGCAAGCTGCGGCATCGAACCCGGCCGAACGGTCGCCTATAAGCCGCTGCTCGATGCAGCGCTGGAGATCGCGACCCACAAGCCGGCGCATTGCCTCGTCTTCCAACGGGAAATGGCGGAAGCGGAGATGATGGAGGGGCGCGACATCGATTTCGCATCGGCGCTGGTAGCGGCAAAACAGGCGGGCGAAGAGGTCGGATGCACACCCGTGGCCTCCACCGATCCGCTCTATGTGCTCTACACGTCGGGCACGACCGGCCAGCCCAAGGGCGTGGTGCGCGATAATGGCGGCCACATGGTTGCGCTCAAATGGTCGATGGAAAATTTCTTCGGCGTTCAGCCGGGCGAAGTGTTCTGGGCGGCCTCCGACATTGGCTGGGTCGTCGGCCACTCCTATATCGTCTATGGCCCGCTCCTCAACGGCAGCACCTCGATCCTCTTCGAGGGCAAGCCGGTCGGCACGCCTGACCCCGGAACCTATTGGCGGATCATTGCCGAGCATGGTGTCGTGGTGATGTTCACGGCGCCGACCGCTCTGCGCGCGATCCGCAAGGACGATCCCGACGCGTCCTATGTCGGCCGCTATGACCTGTCGCGCTTCCGCGCGCTGTTCCTTGCCGGCGAGCGGGCGGATCCGGATACGATCCGCTGGGCGGAGAAGGCGCTTGGGGTTCCGGTGATCGATCACTGGTGGCAGACGGAGACCGGGTGGCCGGTGGCCGGCAATCCCATGGGTCTCGGCCTGCTGCCGGTCAAGTACGGTTCTCCGGCGGTCCCACTGCCGGGATATGATGTCCAAATTCTCGACGATGCCGGACATTCGGTCGGCCCGGGCACGCTCGGCAATGTCGTCGTAAAACTGCCGCTGCCGCCCGGCTGCCTGCCGACGCTTTGGAATGCCGACCATCGTTTCCGCGCGGCCTATCTCGAAGAATTCCCCGGTTACTACAAGACCGCCGATGCCGGCTATCTCGACGAGGATGGCTATATCTTCATCATGGCGCGCACCGACGACATCATCAACGTCGCCGGTCACCGGCTCTCGACCGGGGCGATGGAGGAGGTCTGCGCCAGCCATCCTGATGTCGCCGAATGCGCCGTCATCGGGATAGCCGATGATTTGAAGGGTCAGGTGCCAGCGGGCTTCCTCGTCATCAATTCCAATGTTTCCCGTGAAACGTCGGAGATCGAACGCGAAGTGATCAGCCTCGTGCGCGAGCGCATCGGGCCGGTGGCGGCCTTCCGCATGGCGATTTGCGTCAAGCGACTGCCGAAGACGCGGTCGGGCAAGATCCTGCGGGCTACGATCCAGAAAATTGCCGATCGCCAACCCTGGAAAATGCCGGCGACGATCGACGACCCGGTTATCCTGGACGAGATCACGTTGGCGCTGCATGGCCGGGGAATCGGCATCTAGCGACTTCCTGAGCCGGCTTATGATGTGAGCGCCACGGCGCTTGCATCAAGACCTGACGACGGTCGCGAACCAGTCGCTGAACACTGACACTGCCTTTGAGCGCGCGGTCTTGGTAATGAGAAAGTAGCTCTCGTCTTCGAGAGTGGCGATATCGGAGAGGATCACGAGGTCGCCGCTTTCGATTTCGCGCCGGAAGACCTCGACCGGACAAAGGGCCACGCCATGGCCGGCAATGACGGCCGTGGCGAGCAGGTTGAAGTCCTGGAAGATGGGACCTCGCAGGCTTTGTCCCGTCGTCACCCCTGCCCTGGCGAACCAATCGCGCCACCGCGAGGTTGTCTCGTCGTGCAGCAGATCGGCGGAAGCGATCGCCTGCACTGCCCTCAACTCACCTTTCCGTTCGATGTAACGGGGGCTCGCAACTGGCCGATTGATTCGCGAAAACAGCCGGTCTGACCGCGTCCCTTCGCTCGTATCGGCGCCGAGAGTGATGAGGATATCGCAGCCGGTTTCGCGCAATTGCTGTTCGGCCATGGCGTAGACGACCTTGACGTCGACCTCGGGATGACGGCCGAGAAATTCACCGAGTGCCGGTATCAGCCAGCGGGTGGCGATCGAGGGAATACAGGCGACGCTCACTTGCGCCTTGGCATTCAATCGCAGCAACTCCGTTTCCGCGGCGATGCGCTCGAACGCCGATGTCAGCGCCGTTGCTAGGCTTTCAGCCTCCGCTGCTAGCCGCACTCCACGTTTCTCCCGCACGAAGAGCGGGCGGCCAAACCACTCTTCCAGCAAGCGGATCTGGTGGCTGACGGCCGCATGCGTCACATGCAGTTCGTCGCCGGCGCGGGAGAAACTTGCCAAACGCGCTGCGGCTTCGAAGGCGCGCAGCATGCCGAGTGGTGGCAGCATCATCTGTAAATTTTCCTCATCAATTCCGTGAGGAATCGTCGTTTGATTGGCTTCCTATGTCAACGGATACTGAGCTCATCGTGGAAAGGGCGGAAGAATCCCGTCCGAAAACATTAGAAATCCTTACAGATGGAGAGACCCATGTTCGTGCGCAGCCTGCAGCAGATCGAAGCAACCGATCATTTCGTCGAATGGGGCAGCGGCACCAGTCATCGGCTGCTTACCGAAAGGGATGGCATGGGCTTCACCGTATGCCACACGGTGGTGCGCGCCGGCACGGTATCGCTGCT
Organism: Sinorhizobium sp. NFACC03; assembly: GCF_900103435.1. Classification (NCBI taxonomy): domain Bacteria; kingdom Pseudomonadati; phylum Pseudomonadota; class Alphaproteobacteria; order Hyphomicrobiales; family Rhizobiaceae; genus Sinorhizobium; species Sinorhizobium sp. NFACC03. The sequence goes on along the minus strand of NZ_FMXF01000009.1, from coordinate 96,344 downwards.
CGAATACCGCAACCATCTGGAGGCCTGCTACTGCATCGCCGGCCACGGTGAGGTCGAGGACATGCAGGGCAAGATCTTCCCGATCAACAAGGGCGATATCTACGTGCTGGACCAGCACGACAAACACTATCTGCGCGGCGGCAAGGACGAAGATCTGATCCTCGTCAGCATCTTCAATCCGCCGCTTAAAGGGACCGAGCGCCACAACCTCAACGATCCATCCGGTTCGGCCTATTGAACGTATTGAACACTGGCCAACAAAAAAGCCCGGATCGACGATCCGGGCTTTTTTCATTGAGCTGGACGGCGATCAATAGTGATCGTCTTCGTCCTCGTCCTTGCGGTCCGACTTCAGCGACTTGAGCTTGGCGAAGACGGCATCGGCGTCAATTTCCTTCTCTTCCTCGCGCTCGTAGTTGAAGCCCAGCTTTTCGGTCTCCTGAGCCGATTCCAGCGTCTGGCCGAGTTCGGCAGCCGTCGGCAGCGGACGGCCCTTGGAGGCGCGTTCGACTTCGAGGTCGAGGTCGATCTGCGAGCAGAGGCCGAGTGTCACCGGATCCATCGGCGTCAGGTTGGCGGAATTCCAGTGGGTGCGCTCGCGGATCTGCTCGATCGTCGACTTGGTGGTGCCGACGAGGCGCGAAATCTGTGCATCCTTCAACTCGGGATGGTTGCGAACCAGCCAGAGAATGGCGTTGGGGCGATCCTGGCGCTTGGAGACCGGGGTGTAGCGCGGACCTTTACGCTTCGAGTCAGGAACGCGGACCTTCGGCTCGGAAAGCTTCAGCTTGTGGTTGGGGTTTCCTTCTGCGCGAGCGATCTCGTCACGCGAAAGCTGGCCCGTGGCAATCGGGTCGAGGCCCTTGATGCCCTGCGCGGATTCACCGTCGGCGATCGCCTTTACTTCAAGCGGGTGCAGCTTGCAAAACTGCGCGATCTGGTCGAAGGACAGCGCGGTATTGTCAACGAGCCAGACGGCTGTTGCCTTGGGCATAAGCAGTTGCTGAGCCATGGATATAGTCCTTTTGTCCGCCGCGCCGGTGTCGCGGGCCGTGGAGTCTACCACTGATTTCCGGGAAATGTGGGCCTCTATACCGTCCTTGTCTCAAAATTGCAATTCTTCAGTTCCAAATGTCCTTTTGTCTAATTGCGGCAGCCATTTGACCTGCTATGTATGTCCGCGAAACGGGCTGGCCCTGGGAGTGGCGAGCCGCACTAGGAATGCGTAGGGAGGAAAATATGTCCGCCAAAATCTATCCGGTGTTGAAGTCTGCCAAGAGCCGGACGTTGCTCGACAACGCCACTTACCTGAAGTGGTACGAGGAGAGTGTTTCGGACCCGGCAAAGTTCTGGGGCAAACACGGCAAACGGATCGATTGGTTCAAGCCCTATACCAAGGTCAAGAACACCTCCTTCAAGGGCAAGGTTTCGATCAAGTGGTATGAAGACGGCCTCACCAACGTCTCCTACAACTGTATCGACCGCCACCTGAAGACGCATGGCGAGAAGACGGCAATCATCTGGGAAGGTGACAACCCCTATATCGACAAGAAGATCACCTACAACCAGCTCTACGAGCAGGTTTGTCGCCTCGCCAACGTGCTGAAGAAGCACGGCGTCAAAAAGGGCGACCGCGTCACCATCTACATGCCGATGATCCCGGAAGCGGCCTATGCGATGCTTGCCTGCGCCCGCATCGGTGCCATCCATTCGGTCGTCTTCGGCGGTTTCTCGCCGGATGCGCTTGCCGGCCGTATCGTCGACTGCGAATCCACCTTCGTCATTACCTGCGATGAGGGCGTGCGCGGCGGCAAGCCGGTACCGCTCAAGGAAAACACCGACACCGCGATCGACATCGCGGCTAAGCAGCATGTCATCGTCAACAAGGTGCTCGTGGTCCGCCGCACCGGCGGCAAGACCGCCTGGGCGCCTGGCCGCGACCTCTGGTATCACCAGGAAATCGCCACGGTGAAGCCGCATTGCGAGCCGGCGAAGATGAAGGCGGAAGATCCGTTGTTCATCCTCTATACCTCGGGTTCGACCGGCAAGCCGAAGGGCGTGCTGCACACGACCGGCGGTTACCTCGTCTATGCGTCGATGACGCATGAATATGTCTTCGACTACCGCGACGGCGAAGTCTACTGGTGCACGGCCGACGTCGGCTGGGTCACCGGCCACTCCTATATCGTCTACGGCCCGCTGGCGAATGCGGCGACGACCGTAATGTTCGAAGGTGTCCCGAATTTCCCGGATGCCGGGCGCTTCTGGGAAGTGGTCGAAAAGCACAAGGTCAACGTCTTCTACACGGCGCCGACGGCGATCCGGTCGCTGATGGGTGCCGGTGACGACTTCGTCAAGCGCTCGTCGCGCTCGTCGCTCCGCCTGCTCGGCTCGGTCGGCGAGCCGATCAACCCGGAAGCCTGGGAGTGGTACTACAACGTCGTCGGCGAGCAGAAGTCGCCGATCGTCGATACCTGGTGGCAGACGGAGACCGGTGGCATCCTGATCACGCCGCTGCCGGGCGCAACCGATCTGAAGCCCGGTTCCGCCACCCGGCCGTTCTTCGGCGTGCAGCCGCAGCTGGTCGACAATGAAGGAAACGTACTTGAGGGTGCTGCTGACGGCAACCTCTGCATCACCGACAGCTGGCCCGGCCAGATGCGCACGATCTACGGCGACCACGCGCGCTTCGGCCAGACCTACTTCGCCACCTACAAGGGCAAGTATTTCACCGGTGACGGCTGCCGTCGCGATGAGGACGGCTATTACTGGATCACCGGTCGCGTCGACGACGTTCTCAATGTTTCCGGCCACCGTCTCGGAACGGCAGAAGTCGAATCGGCGCTGGTATCGCATCACCTCGTCTCGGAAGCCGCCGTCGTCGGCTATCCGCATCCGATCAAGGGCCAGGGCATCTATTGCTATGTCTCGCTGATGGCGGGCGAGATCGGCAATGACGATCTTCGCGCGGCCTTGGTGAAGCACGTCCGTTCGGAAATCGGACCGATCGCCACGCCGGACAAGATCCAGTTCGCGCCCGGCCTGCCGAAGACCCGCTCGGGCAAGATCATGCGCCGCATCCTGCGCAAGATCGCCGAAGACGATTTTGGTGCGCTCGGCGATACCTCGACGCTCGCCGATCCGGCCGTCGTCGACGACCTGATTGCCAACCGTCAGAACAAGGCCTGACCTTTTCGGCCACTGCGCATCTCTTGGGTGCGCAGTGGCCGTTTCCACTGAAACAAATAAGCTTCGCTGTGATCGCTGTGAACTAAGACGTCCCTATGCGCATCCGTTTGGACACGCCGCAACTTAGTGAGCCGGATTCAGTTCGCAGCTAAGGGGTCGGCGGCTTGCCGCCTCAAGCTTAGAAGTCGATCGCCCGACCCTTGATCTCCCAGTCGCCGTAGCGGGCAGGATCTTCACCGCCGCGTCCGCCGATCTCTGGTGGCAATTCCTTCTTCTCTTCCGCCTGACGCCGCTCTTCGGCTTCCTTCAGCGCGCGCATGGCTGCGGGCGGCAGTGGCCGTTTCGGGCGATCGGGAGCGTTGTCATTGTCGTTCTGCATCTGAACGGTATCCGGATTCGAGCATCAATATTGAAGAACGGGGCATTTGCACCCATCATATAGGATGCCGTTCACACAACGGGAACCCTGATTCACGTGAAACATCGACGATCCGGAGACTTAGATGAACCTTGTCCGCACCGCCATGCTGCTTGCAGTCATGACCGCCCTGTTCATGGCGGTGGGCTTCGTCATCGGCGGACGCGGCGGCATGATGATCGCCTTCGTCATGGCCGCGGGCATGAACTTCTTCTCGTACTGGAACTCCGACAAGATGGTGCTGCGCATGTATCGCGCCCAGGAAGTCGATGAGCGCAGTGCGCCGGAGTACTACGGCATCGTGCGTGACCTCGCCCGGAATGCCGGCCTGCCGATGCCGCGCGTCTATGTGATCGACAGCCCGCAGCCGAATGCGTTCGCCACCGGTCGCAACCCGGAAAATGCCGCGGTTGCCGCATCCACCGGCCTGCTGCATGCGCTGAACTATGATGAAGTGGCGGGCGTCATGGCGCACGAACTGGCGCACGTACAGAACCGTGATACCCTCACGATGACGCTGACGGCGACGCTTGCCGGCGCGATCTCGATGATCGGCAACTTTGCCTTCTTCTTCGGCGGCAACCGTGAAAACAACAATCCGCTCGGTTTCATCGGCACGCTGGTCGCCATGATCGTGGCGCCGATGGCGGCGATGCTGGTGCAGATGGCGATCAGCCGTACCCGTGAATACTCGGCCGACCGGCGCGGCGCCGAGATCTGCGGCAAGCCCATGGCGCTGGCCTCGGCGCTGCAGAAGATTGCCGGTGCCGCGCAGCAGATTCACAATGACGACGCCGAACGCAATCCGGCAACGGCGCATATGTTCATCATCAACCCGCTCTCCGGCGAGCGGATGGACAATCTGTTCTCGACCCATCCGAACACCGAAAACCGGATTGCGGCCCTGCAGCAGATGGCCCAGGAAATGTCTTCGGTCTCGACGCCGCCGGTTCGGACTGATAATCCGGTGCGCAAATCGCGCTCTGTACCCTCTACCGGTTGGGGTCGCGGTGGTTCCGAACCACCCAAAGGTCCCTGGTCCTGATGTCCGCAGATAACAAGAACGATTCACCCCCGAAACGATCGCACCGAAACGGCGCCGCAGCGAAATCGAAAAAACCCGCCGATGCGCCTCGCGGCCCGGAAAAACCGGGGCTAAGAGCACGTCAGGCCGCCGCCAAGATTCTCGGCGCGGTGATCGACCGCAAGACGTCGCTCGACGGCATGCTCGACAGCGAGCACGGCAATCCGGCCTATCGCGAACTCAATGAGGCCGACCGTGCTCTGGTTCGGGCGATCCTGAACTCAGGGCTTCGCCATCTCCCGCGCATCCAGGCCGCCATCAATTCGCTGTTGCAGACGCCTTTGCCGGAGGGCGCGCGCGCGCTCGATCACGTGCTGGCCGTGGCGGCAGCGCAGATCCTCTATCTCGATGTGCCTGATCATTCCGCAGTCGACCTCGCCGTCGAGCAGGCGCAGGCGGATCCGCGCAATCGGCGTTTCGCCAATCTCGTGAATGCGGTTCTTCGGCGCCTGTCACGTGAAAAGGATGCCATTCTCGAAGGCATGCGTGATGTCCCGGCGATGCCGGATTGGTTCTTCGAGCGCCTGGTCGCCCGCTATGGCGCTGGACCAGCCCAACAGATCGCGGAAGCGCAGCTGACGCCGGCGGCAATCGATTTGTCGGTCAAGTCTGAGCCCGCAGCTTGGGCCGAGCGTCTTGGTGGCATCGTCTTGCCGACCGGTTCGGTCCGTCTCGGCGCATTTTCCGGCTCCATCCCTTCCTTAGCCGGATTCGACGATGGCGCATGGTGGGTTCAGGATGCTGCAGCGTCGATACCGGCGCGGCTGTTCGGCGACCTCAGCGGCAAGCGGGTCGTCGATCTCTGTGCCGCACCGGGCGGCAAGACCGTACAGCTCATCCTCGCCGGCGCCGAAGTGACGGCGCTTGATCAGTCCGGCAGCCGTTTGCGTCGGCTGAAGGGCAATCTGAAGCGGCTTGGCCTGGAGGCGGAGACGAAGGAAGTCAACATGGCCGACTTCCAGCCGGAAATGCTGTTCGATGCGGCCCTGCTCGATGCACCCTGCTCTTCCACCGGCACGACACGTCGTCACCCCGACGTGCTGTGGACCAAGGGGCCGGAGGATATCGCAAAGCTCGCCGCCTTGCAGGAGCGGCTGCTCCGCCATGCGCTCACCGTCGTCAAGCCCGGTGGCATCGTCGTCTTTTCCAATTGCTCTCTCGACCCGCTCGAAGGCGAAGAGGTTGTTGAGCGAGTGATCGGTTCCGGTGCTGCCTATGAACGGGTTGCGATTTCGGCTGCGGACTGGCCGGGGCTGGAGGACGCAATCACGCCGCTCGGCGAAATGCGCACCACGCCGGCGATGTTCCCGCTCGACGCGCCCTTTGCCAGTGGTCTCGACGGCTTCTACGCGGCGGTGATTCGCCGCAAATAGCAGCGCCAACCGAAGTTGAGTCGGTCAAAATGGGGCTCAAGGCCCTGTTTTGCCGCGTCATTTGACGCTATCGCGCCAGAGGCCTATCAAAGACGACAATATTGATAAAAGTTTAACGGTCTCTCTGACACCATGCGGCGGCTGGCGCGAGACCATCGCCCGTTCAGATGTTGAGCGGTCGTGCCAGAAATAAGGAAACCGGCGACCTTGATGTTGTTTTCCGGCAGGCGGAGGCTTTCTTACCTGTATGTGCGTGAAGGCTGGCGCCGCGTGTCGCGCCGGCTATCGATCGGTCGCGTCTCCACTTTGCGCTTTACCGGCTCGACGCCCAACCGCCTGATCGTCGCGCCCACCGATCTTAGAGCCGTCGATCCCTTTGTTGCCGAAGAAATTCTTGCTGGTCGTTTCCCGCTTGCCGGCCGCGTTGTCGATACGGAAGGCGAATCGCCGTTCGAGATCGACCTGCCGTCGCGCGAGTTCGCGGCGCGTCTGCACTCCTTCGGCTGGCTGAGGCACCTGCGTGCGATCCGCGAGGATGCCGGCTACGTGCGTTTGCGCCAGATCGTCGACGACTGGATCGCCACCCATGGCCGCGATCTCGGCGGCATTGCCTGGGATCCGGATATCATCGCCCAGCGCATCATTGCCTGGCTTTCCCACTCGCCCGTTGTTTTGCGCAATGCGGAGCATGGTTTCTATCGCCGTTTCCTGAAGAGTCTCGCGCTTCAGGTGCGCTACCTGCGCCATATCGCCGAGACGGTGCGCGATGGCGAGGCGAGGCTTCGGGTGCGGCTTGCGCTTGCCATGGCGTCGGTCGCCATGCCAGCTTCGCCGAGCGCCATTCGCAAAGCCTCGCGCCATCTCGACCTCGAACTCGATCGCCAGATCCTGCCGGATGGCAGCCATTGCTCGCGTAGCCCCCGGGCCGGGCTCGAATTGCTGCTCGATCTGCTGCCGCTTCGGCAGACCTACGTCAATCTCGGCCATGACGTGCCGTCGCGGCTGATCCCCTGCATCGACCGCATGTATCCGGCCCTGCGCTTTTTCCGCCATCAGGGCGGCGAGCTCGCGCTGTTCAACGGCGCGACGTCGGTCCTGGCGCACGAACTGGCCTCGGTGCTGCGTTATGACGAGACGGCAGGCGAACCGTTCCGTTCACTGCCCCATGCGCATTACGAGCGTCTGGCGATCGAGAACACGGTCGTCATCATGGATACCGGCCGGCCGCTTTCCGTCGATCTTTCGCGCAGCGCTCATGCCGGCTGCCTGTCCTTCGAAATGTCCTCGGGCAAGACCCGCTTTGTCGTCAATTCCGGCGCGCCGAAGTTTGCCGGCGACCGTTTCCGGCAGATGTCGCGTACGACCGCCGCGCATTCAACGGTCACCGTCAACGACACGTCCTCTTCGCGTTTCTCGCAGTCCCGTTTCCTGGGGCCGATCATGACGACAGGCGTTTCCAAGGTAACGGTGGCGCGGAAAGACGAGCCCGGCGGGCTGGAGTCGGTGACGGCAAGTCACGATGGTTATCTCGCTGCCTTCGACCTGGTCCACGAACGTGATATCGGCGTCCTGAACGGCGGCCGTATGATCCGTGGTCGAGACCGGCTGTCGCGGGCAGATGGCAGTGATCCGGACGAGGCCAATACGGCCACGGCGGTGGCGCGCTTCCACATCCATCCGGCCGTCGGCATCCGCCAGAATAATGCGCGCGAGATCTTTCTGACCGCGCCGGATGGCGAGATCTGGCTCTTTGCCTGCCAGGACGGGGAGCTTGCGGTGGGAGAGGATATCTTCTTTGCCGATCCCTCGGGCATCCGCGCGTCGTCGCAACTGACCGTAACCTTCGCCGTCGCCCGCCAGCCGGAGATCCAGTGGACCTTCTCGCGCGCGAACTGAGGTGCTTATTTTAGCGTTGCCGTCTCGTTGAGGTTCCTTCGGCAGACAAGCTATGCTAACGGGCAGCCATCCCAACCGCCGGAGCCTCCTCCCGGGCGTCCGGCGCCGCTAAAGGAGCATGGTTGATGGCTGTCGCCTCCAAGAAAATCCCCGCCCCGAACGAGGTTACGGTCCGCACCGCCCTCCTCTCCGTGTCCGATAAAACAGGCGTCGTCGATCTGGCGCGCGCTCTTCACGAAAAGGGCATCCGGCTCGTATCGACCGGCGGCACGCACAAGGCGCTGTCGGAGGCCGGCTTGCCGGTGAGCGACGTTTCCGAACTGACCGGCTTTCCTGAAGTCATGGATGGCCGCGTGAAGACGCTGCACCCGGGCGTGCACGGCGGCTTGCTCGCGATCCGCGACGATGCCGATCACGTCGCCGCGATGTCGACGCACGGCATCACCGCGATCGACCTTGCGATCATCAACCTCTATCCCTTCGAAGAAGTCCGCGCCCAGGGCGGCGACTATCCGACCACAGTCGAAAACATCGACATCGGCGGCCCGGCAATGATCCGCGCCTCGGCCAAGAACCATGCCTATGTGACGATCGTCACCGATCCGGCCGACTATCCGGTTCTTCTGGAAGAGCTTGCTGCCGGCAAGACGACCTATGCCTTCCGCCAGAAGATGGCGGCCAAGGCCTATGCCCGCACCGCGGCTTACGATGCAGCCATCTCCAACTGGTTCGCCGAGGCGCTCGATACGCCGATGCCGCGCCACCGGGTAATCGGCGGCGTGCTCAAGGAAGAGATGCGCTACGGCGAGAACCCGCATCAGAAGGCCGGGTTCTATCTCACCGGCGAGAACCGCCCGGGCGTCGCCACGGCAACGCTGCTGCAGGGCAAGCAGCTCTCCTACAACAACATCAACGACACGGACGCGGCCTTCGAACTGGTCGCCGAATTCCTACCCGAGAAGGCGCCGGCCTGCGCCATCATCAAGCACGCCAACCCCTGCGGCGTTGCGACGGCGCCGACGCTGGCGGAAGCCTATCGCCGGGCGCTTGCCTGCGATTCCACCTCGGCTTTTGGCGGCATCATTGCGCTCAACCAGGAGCTCGATGCCGAAACGGCGGAAGAAATCGTCAAGCTCTTCACCGAAGTGATCATCGCACCGTCTGTCAGCGATGCGGCCAAGGCGGTCATCGCCCGCAAGCCGAACCTGCGGCTGCTTTCGACCGGCGGCCTGCCGGACCCGCGCATCCCCGGTCTTGCCGCCAAAACCGTTTCCGGCGGCCTGCTGGTCCAGACGCGCGACAACGGCATGGTCGAAGATCTCGAGCTCAAGGTCGTGACCAAGCGCGCGCCGACGGCCCAGGAACTCGAGGACATGAAGTTCGCCTTCAAGGTGGCCAAGCACGTGAAGTCGAACGCGATCGTCTATGCCAAGGATGGCCAGACCGCCGGCATCGGCGCCGGCCAGATGAGCCGCGTCGATTCCGCCCGCATCGCTGCGATCAAGGCCGAGGAGGCGGCGAAGGCGCTCGGTCTCGCAACGCCGCTCACCAAGGGCTCCGCTGTCGCCTCCGAAGCCTTCCTGCCCTTTGCTGACGGTCTGCTGTCAGCGATCGCGGCGGGTGCCACCGCCGTCATCCAGCCGGGCGGCTCGATGCGTGACGAAGAGGTGATTGCCGCTGCCAACGAGCACGGCGTTGCCATGGTCTTCACCGGTATGCGCCACTTCCGCCACTAAGGCGCGTGAACGACAAGTCAGAGGCCGTCGCGTCCGAAGGATGCGGCGGTTTTTTTGCGCCCGTCGTCAGCCGGATAGGGCGTGCGCAGGAGGATCAACAGGCCAACGACCAGAAACGCGATGAGGGCCATCATGCCGATGCGGGCCGAACCGGTGGCAAGCGTGATCGTCGCGACCGAGGCAGGGGCAAGGAACGACGTGGCGCGGCCGGAAAGCGCATAGAGACCGAAGTAGCGCCCGGCCTCGTCCAGGCTGACGCTGCGGGCAAGATATGAACGCGACGAGGCCTGAACCGGGCCGAAGGCTATGCCAACCAAGAGGCCATAGAGGATGTAGGCCTTCTCAGCCGCCGTGCCGAACAGGCCCCCGGTATCCTCCGTCGACAGCGGCATGAGACCGAACAGGGTGAAGCCCGGGCCGGTCGAGACGATGCCGATCGTTGCCAATGTCAGGCAGATCAGGCTGGCAGTGACGATGACCTTGGAGCCGAGCCGCGTATCAAGCCTGCTTGCATAGAGGCAGCCGCCGATGGCGACGACGTTCAAGATGATGCCGTAGATGCCGAGTTCCAGCGTCCGCCAGCCAAACATTGCGGCGGCGAAGGTGCCGCCAAGCGCCAGAAGGCCGTTGACGCCATCCTGGAAGATCATGCGCGCGATGAGGAAGCGCAGAATGCCCGTTCTTTCCTTGAGTTCGCCGAGCGTGCCCTTCAATTCCCGAAGGCCGGTGACGGTTGCCTTGCCAAGCGACATGGTCGCCTTAGTCGCATCCGGGGTGAACAGGAACATCGGCAGGATGAAGACGAGGTACCAAAGCGCCGAGATCGGGCCGGTGATGCGCGCATCCTCTCCCTTGGCAGGATCGAGACCAAACAACGGATCGATGCCGGCTGCCGTCTTGCCGGTCTCGGGGCTGCCGGCAAGGAGCGCCACGACGGCGATCAGCACGATCATGCCGCCGAGGTAGCCGAGCCCCCAGGCGATGTTGGAGATGCGGCCGACGTCTTTCTCCGGGACGAGGCGGGGCATCATCGAATCGTTGAAGACGATCGAGAACTCGGCCGCGATGCTTGCGAGGATCATGAAGATCGCCGGGTAGAGGATCGGCGAGCCTGGGGCTGCGAACCAAAGCATAGCCAGCGATATGATCTTGATGACCGCGAAGAAGGCGATCCAAGGTTTGCGCGGCCCGGTCGCGTCGGCAATCGAGCCGAGAACCGGTGAAAGGATCGCGATGATGATGCCGGAAACGGTGAGTGTGTAGCCCCACATCGCCTGGCCGACGGCGTGATCCTCCGTCAGTCGCGAGACGAAATAGGGGCCGAAGATGAAGGTGGTGATGACCGTGAAGAAGGGTTGCGCCGCCCAGTCGAACAGCATCCAGCCAGCGATGCCCGCGCGCGACGCCCGCGGTTGTTCCTCAGTCCTCTCGGCCGAAATCTGCAAGGTCCCCTCCCGAAACGACTGCGCCGCGCGTCCTCTCGAACGCGCGGCGCAGCCTATCTTCAATCCCACCGATTCCAAAAGGTCCAGAGCAGGATGCGGACGAAAAAACTGCCCGCATCTGCATTTGTCCCGTTCAGGCGGGTCGGATCCATCCAACCCGCGCCGATCGGTACGGGATAAACTGTCTTACTTCGCCCTACCGCGTGCGAGGTCATTGAGCAGACCAGCAGCAACGGTGATCTTGGCGAGCGTCGTTTCGCCCTTCTCGGTCAGGAGCCGCAGCTGGCCCGTCGCCTGGGCGACACGGACGCGTTCGGCCTCTTCCCAGGCGGCTACCGGATTGCGGTCCTTCTTCTGCTCGCGCAGCGCTGCCGCGGTGATATCCCGCCGCGCGGCGGCGATATCGGATACGGCTCGCGATAGAGCCATTGCCTCGAACTGCTCCGTTGCCGGAACACGATCGGACGCCGCAAGCAGGCGGTTGATCCGAAGCGTATCGGTGACGGCGAAGTAGCCCTGGGCCGTGCGGCTCAGCGTTTCACCGGTTTCAGCGGCAATCTGCATGATCTCGGGCACGAGCGTCATCAACGCCAGTTCCGAAATCTCCTCGGCGAGCTTGACGGGTACCCCGCCCTCGACGAAGGCAGCCGTCTTCAACCGGGCCTCTTCAGCACTCTCGCCGGAGACGGCGGTCCGCATGGTAGCGCGCAGCTTCTGCAGGCCGTCGCCGAGGCGCGATACGGCTTCGGAGACCGAGCCGGTCGCTGCATGGGTCCGCAGCGCCCGCTCGGTGACGAGCGTGAAGATGCGGCCGACTTCCTGGTAGAGGATGTTCTGCAGGCCGCCGCCGATCTTGTTGTCGAGTGCGTCGATCTCGTCATAGATGCGCGGCAGGTCGAAGCCGTCGAGCGCCAGCACAGCGGCCTTGACGACGTCGGCCGAGAAGAAGCCGGTCGCATCCGTCAGCGTCGAGACGAAAGCCGGGCCACCGCGGTTGATGACCTCGTTGGCGAGGATCGTCGCGATGATTTCGCGGCGCAGACGATGGCCGTGAATGTCGCCGGCATAGGTCTTGCGCATCTTCGCCGGGAAGTAGCGCTCCAGCGTTGCCGTGAAGTACGGATCGTCGGGCAGTTCGCTCGCGATCAGTTCATCGAAGAGAACGAGCTTGGAGTAGGAAAGCAACACGCCGATTTCCGCGCGGGTCAACGGCTTGCCTGCCTGGTAGCGCTCGGTCATCGCCTGGTCGGTCGGCAGCGTCTCGACCTTGCGGTTGAGATGGCCGTCGGCCTCGAGGCGCGTCATGAGCCGGCCAAGCGTCGTCCGGTTGCCGAGTCCTTGCATCGCGGTCAGCGAGATCGCCAGCGATTGCTCGTAGTTGTTGCGCAGCACCAGATGGCCCACTTCCTCGGTCATCGAGGCGAGCAGCGTATTGCGCTTCGGGCGGGTCAGGCGACCATCGCGCATGGCCGAAGCAAGCGCGATCTTGATGTTGACCTCGACGTCGGAGGAGTTGACGCCGGCCGAGTTGTCGATGGCGTCCGAGTTGCAGCGGCCGCCATTGAGGCCGAAGCCGATTCGGCCCTTCTGGGTAACGCCCAGGTTAGCGCCCTCGCCGATGACGCGGGCGCGGACCTCTTCGGCCGTCACACGGATGGCATCGTTGGCGCGGTCGCCGACTTCCGCATCCGTTTCGTTGCTGCCGCGGATGTAGGTGCCGATGCCGCCGAACCATAGCAGATCGACCTGGTTCTTCAGGATCGCATTCATGATCTCGAAGGGCGTTGCCTTCTGCTTGTCGAGGCCGATGGCGGCCATCGCCTGAGGCGTGAGCGTCACCGACTTTTCGGCACGCGAGATGATCATCGCGCCCTCGGAGAGCGTCTTGCGGTCATAGTCCTGCCAGCTCGAACGCGGCAGAGCGAACATGCGCGTGCGCTCGGCGAACGAGGCATCGATATCCGGATTCGGATCGATGAAGATGTCGCGGTGGTCGAAGGCCGCGATCAGGCGGATCTTCTCCGAGAGCAGCATGCCGTTGCCGAAGACGTCACCGGACATGTCGCCGACGCCGGCAACGGTGAAGGGCGTCGTCTGGATGTCGATGTCCATCTCGCGGAAGTGCCGCTTGACGGTCTCCCAGGCGCCGCGGGCGGTGATGCCCATCTTCTTGTGGTCGTAGCCGGCGGAGCCGCCCGAGGCGAAGGCGTCGTCAAGCCAGAAGCCCGCTTCCTGCGCCAGGCCGTTGGCCGTGTCGGAGAAGGTCGCAGTGCCCTTGTCGGCGGCAACGACGAAATAGGGGTCGTCACCATCGCGGCGCAGCGTATCGGCGGGCGGCACGATATCCTGGCCGACGATGTTGTCAGTCACCGAAAGCAGAGTGCGGATGTAGGTCTTGTAGGCTTCGGTACCGGCCCTGAAGACCTCGTCACGGGTGCCGCCGACGGGGAGTTGCTTCGGATAGAAGCCGCCCTTGGCGCCAACCGGCACGATGACGGCGTTCTTGACCTGCTGCGCCTTGACGAGGCCAAGCACTTCCGTGCGGTAGTCCTGGGCGCGGTCAGACCAGCGCAGGCCGCCACGGGCGACCTTGCCGAAGCGCAGGTGAACGCCCTCGACCTCGGTGCCGTAGACGAAGATTTCGCGGAACGGACGCGGTTCCGGCAGGCCGTCGAGCTGCTTCGGGTCAAGCTTAAAGGCGAGAACCGCGCGCGGCTTGCCGTCGGCGCCATGTTGGAAGTAGTTGGTCCGGAGCGTCGCTTCGATCGCGTTGACGTAGCGACGAAGGATGCGGTCCTCGTCAAGGCTCGGAACGGCAGACAGCGCGTCCTCGATCGCGGAAAGCAGGGCGCTGCACTTCTTTGCACGCGGCTTTTCCTCGAGCTTCGGATCCATCCGGGTCACGAACAGCTTGAAGATATCGGCTGCGATCGCCGGATACTTGTTCAGCGTGTCGGCGATATAGCCCTGCGAATAGGTGATGCCGGCCTGGCGCAGATAGCGGGAATAGGCGCGCAGCACTGTGACTTCACGGGCATTGAGGCCCGCAAGCAGGATCAGCCGGTTGAAGTTGTCGTCCTCGATCGTGCCGTTCCAGGCGGCGAGGAAGGCTTCCTCCAGCGCCGCACCCGACTTTTCGAGATTGAGCGCAAGGCCGTCGCGATGGATCAGCTCCATGTCGTGCAGCACCACGCGGTGCTTGTCCTCGCCGTGCCTGCCGACATTGAGGTCGTAGGTCTGTTCGCTGATGACCCGGAAGCCGAGGTTTTCCAGCAGCGGCACGCGGCGCGACAGCGACACGGGCTCGCCGGCATGGAAGATCTTCAGCTCGGCCGTGTCAGGACGGTTGACCGGGCGGTTATAGTTGTAGAACGAGATCCGGATCGGATCTTCCGCCTTGCAGGCGGCAATGTCTGCAAGGTCGGCATAGGCTTCCGCCGGCGTGAAGAACGACTGGTAGGCGCCGTCGACATCAAGCTCGATGCCGTCCTTACGGGCGAGAAGGTCGAACCGATCGATCCAGCGCGTGACGATGCCGCGAACGGCCTCTTCAAGCTTGGCCTGCGGAATGCGCGGGGTCTTGCCGCTGGTGCGGCCTATGATGAAGTGCACGCGCGCCAGACCGCCTTCGGGGAAGGCCGGGTAATAGGCCGAAACGCGGCCGTCATAGGCGGTCTTCAGGTAGTCGCCGATCTTTTCGCGTACGTCGGAATCATATTGTTCGCGCGGCACGAAGACGATGACCGAGACGAAGCGGTCGAAATGGTCGATGCGCGGCAGGACGCGGATGCGCGGCCGGTCGCCGAGTTCGTTGATCTGTTCGCAGAAGGCGGCGAGCAGACCGACATCGATCTGGAAGAGGTCGTCGCGCGGATAGGATTCGAGCGTGTTGTCCAGCATCTTGCCGGAGTGGCTCTGCGGGTCGTAGCCGAAATGGTCGACGATCTTCTCGATCTTGTGGCGCAGCAACGGGATTTCAGCCGCCTGGCGGGTATAGGCCGAGGAAGTGAACAGGCCGACGATGCGCAACTCGCCGGCGACATTGCCGTCGGCATCGAAGCGCTTGATGCCGATATAGTCCATATAGGCGCGGCGATGGACGACCGATTTCACGTTGGCCTTGGTGACGATCAGGAAATCGGGGCCGTCGAGGAAGGCGAGGATTTCCGGCGTGGTCAGTACTGCGTCCTTGCCCTGGCGCAGAACGCGCACGTCGGGGTTGGAGAGGATGCCGAGGCCCCTGCCCTTGCCGCGCTCGACCGTCGCCTTTCCGCCCTTACCCGAGTAGGTATACTCGCGCATGCCGATAAAGGTGAAGTTGTTGTCGCGCAGCCAGCGAAGGAAGGCGAGCGCCTCATCACGGTCGCTCTTCTTGCGCGAGGCGTTGTAGGCCTCGAGTTCCTGCACGGCCTGGTCGAGCAGCGCCGTCATCGCCGGCCAGTCGTGTACCGTCTGGTGTACCTGCTCCAGCACGTCGCGGATGCGGTTGCTGAGCTGCTCGGCTTCGACGGGCGCCAGCTTCGTCAAGTGGATCTGGATGTGGCTGACGCGGTGCGCCGGATCGCTTGCCTCTTCCGGATCGAAGAGTTTTACCGGCTTGCCCGGTTCCTTGACCAGGATGGGATGGATCGCGAGGTGGATATCGCGGTGCGTGCTGGTGATTTCCCCCATGACCGAATCATAGAGGAACGGCATGTTGTGTTCGGTGATCGCGATGATCGAAACCTCGGTGCCACCCGGCGCGACGCCGGCGACGGTTTCGACCGAAACCTGCGGCTTGCCGCCATCCCAGCGGGCGAGTTCACGATGCGCATGGGCTGCAATCAGCGCCAGCATGTCCGCCGAATAAAGATCGAGGTCGTCGTTGCTGGCCCCACCGAAGAGGCTCTCCGGCGCCAGCGCGTCGACGCCCAGTTTGATGGCGGCCGCCTTTGCTGCGTCGATGTGTCTGTCCCGCTTCGGATTGTATTTCACGCCCATGAAGTCTCTCCCACTCATGATAGGCCAAACCCTATCAGAACCATGGCTAATGGCGACCGCTTTTTACGCCGAATTCGGCAAAATCGAGCCGAAAATTGGAGAATTTCACGTGAAAACAGCTTAAATCCATTTAAATCGAAGGCGATTTCGCGAAAATTGCTCGAAAATCGATGAAAAAGTACGAAAACGCCAGCGGCTTCCACCGGACCTATCTGCCATCGCCTGTTGACAGGGCGGTGACAGTCGGGTGATCAGAGTTTGTAGACCGAAGGATTGGACTCGTCGATGCCCGAAATGCCCTCCCTGCCCGGCGCCGTCATCGTCATCTCGAGCCATGTCGTGCGTGGCAAGGTCGGCAACCGGGCCGCGGTGTTCGCGTTGGAGACGCTGGGGCATCCGGTCTGGGCACTTCCGACGGTCATTCTTCCCTGGCATCCCGGACACGGGCGCTCGACCCGCGTCACCATTTCAGACGCGGATTTCCAGTCGATGATCGACGATCTCATTGCCGCGCCCTGGGTCGGGGAGGTGCGCGCCGTGCTTTCGGGCTATCTCGGATCGCCCGGTCAGGCCGAAGGTGTCGCGCGGTTGGTGACGGCTCTTAGGGAACGTAATCCCAAGCTGATCTACGCTTGCGATCCCGTCATTGGCGACGCCGGCGGGCTCTATGTTCCGGAGGCGACCGCGACGGCCATCCGTGACCAGCTGCTGCCGCTCGCCAACCTGGCGACGCCGAACCGCTTCGAGCTCGCCTGGCTCGCCGGCGCGACGCTGGAAACCAATACGGCGATCCTCGATGCCGCCCTCGGCCTCGGTCCGGCCCGCGTGCTGGTGACCTCAGCGGTGCCGATGATGAGCGGCGGTACCGGCAATCTCTTCCTTTCGGGCAATCACGCGCTGCTCGCCGAACATCGGCTCGTCGAGAACCCGCCGAATGGCACCGGAGACTTGCTGACTGCCCTGTTTCTCGCGCGGCTTCTCGAAGGACTATCGGAAGAGCGCGCATTGCAGATGGCGACCGCAAGCGTGTTCGAGATCATCGCGCGGAGCGTCAAACGCGGTGCCGACGAGTTGACGATCGAGCAGGACGCTTCGAGCCTTTCGACGCCGATGGCGATGGTGCAGATGCGCCGCCTGGTGCATCCGAATCAGATGCGGCGCAAATAGAAGAAACTGTTCATGGGCAGCAGCCCTTGTCGCATCGTGGATTGAACTTTAGGTCATGATGATATTCATGGCGGGGCGTGATGCGGGCGGAAGTCCGCTCATCCCGCTCGAAGCAGCAGCGGAGTAATCGATGGACAAGCAGCAACAGCGTTTTCCGGACCACCTTCTGAACGGCTACCACAACTTCATGAATGGCCGCTTCAGCGAACAGCAGAAGCGCTACAAGGTGCTGGCGGAAACCGGCCAGAAGCCGAGGACGATGGTTGTTGCCTGTTGCGATTCGCGGGCGGCGCCGGAAACGATCTTCGACAGCGGGCCGGGTGAACTCTTCGTCGTGCGCAACGTCGCCAATCTCATGCCGCCCTATGAGCCGGATGGCCATTACCATTCGACGTCGGCCGCGCTTGAGTTCGCCGTGCAGTCGCTCCGCGTCAGCGACATCGTCGTGATGGGGCATGGCCGCTGCGGCGGTATCAAGGCGGTGCTCGATCCTGATGCCGAGCCCTTGTCGCCGGGCGATTTCATCGGTCGCTGGATGAACCTCCTGAAGCCGGCCGCCGAGCAGATCCAAAGCAACGACGTCATGACCCAGGCGGAGCGGCAGCGTGCGCTCGAGCGGGTCTCGATCCGCAACTCGCTTGCCAACCTGCGCACCTTCCCTTGTGTTCAGATCCTCGAAGCCAAGGGCAAGCTGCATCTGCACGGCGCCTGGTTCGACATCTCGACCGGCGAGCTTTGGATCATGGATCCCGCGACCGGCGACTTCTCCCGCCCGGGCATGTAACCAGCAAAAAAGCCCGAATCGACGATCCGGGCTTTGCAATCTTCCGAAAGGCATCGTGCATCCGGAGAGATGCGCGAATTGGGTTCGATCAGAGGCCGTCGATCTCGGCGCCGATGATGGCGATTGCCTGCTGGTAGACGGTTGCCGCGTTCCAGCCCTGGATCGCGCCGAAATTCGCCTGGCCTTGTTGATAGCCGGCACCCGGCTGCCAGCCGTGACCGCGCAGGAAGTTGGCGGTCGAGGCCAGCGCGTCGGCCTTGGAGCGAACCATGTCGATGTGGCCGTTGCCGTCGCCATCGACGCCGTATTTCAGGACGTTGGCCGGCAGGAACTGGGTCTGCCCGATCTCGCCGTGGGCCGCACCGCGCGCATCGGGGCTCAGGTCACCGCGCTGTACAAGCTGCAGGGCGGCATAGAGCTGGTCGGTGAAATAGTCCGAGCGGCGGCAGTCATAGGCGAGCGTCGAAACCGCCGAGAGCGTATGCTCTTTGCCCATGAAGCCGCCAAAGCCTGTTTCCATGCCCCAGATAGCGATCAGCGGGCCGGCGGGCACGCCGAAGCGGCGTTCAATGCTGGTGAAGAGCGCCGCATTCTGCTGCTTCATCTTCTTGCCGCGGGAAATGATCGTCTGACCGCCGCGCTTCTGCATGAACTGGTCGAGCGACAGCTTGAAGCTCTTCTGGCCGCGGTCGGCGCGGATCGTCGCCTTGTTGTAGGAGACGCTGGAAAGGGCGCGGTCGAGCACCGCAGGGCTGATGCCGCTGCCTGAGGCTTCCTGCTTGAAATTCTGCACCCAGGCAGCAAATCCGCTTCCGTCGTTGCCGCATTGGGCGGCGGAGGCCACCGCCGGAAAAACTACAGTCGAAACCAGGGCAGCAAGCCCCACCGCTACGCACTTTGCCCTGTGCATGAAATACCCCGTCATAGCCCGAATCTCATTGCTTTCAAAAATGCCAGCCTTGGCCGGCCATGTCACCTGCCGGAAGCGGCGGTAACTTTTTCGTGGTTTCACGTGAAGCCGGGGCGAAACGACCCGCGATTGTGAAACAGGAAACCCGCCAAGCCCGGATGGGCTCGGCGGGAACGAATTGCTCAATTGCCGTTTCAGGCGGCCTGCTTACGCGGCTTGATGAGACCGCGGTTGACCAGGAGCTCGGCAATCTGGATCGCGTTGAGTGCCGCACCCTTGCGCAGGTTGTCGGAAACGACCCAGATGTTGAGACCGTTTTCGACGGTTGCGTCCTCGCGGATGCGCGAGATGTAGGTCGCATCTTCGCCGGCGCATTCGTAAGGCGTGACGTAGCCACCGTTTTCGTGCTTGTCGACGACCAGGCAACCCGGTGCTTCGCGCAGGATGTCGCGGGCCTCGTCTGCGGTGATCTCGTTCTCGAACTCGATGTTGACCGATTCCGAATGGCCGATGAAGACGGGAACGCGCACAGCCGTGCAGGTCACCTTGATCTTCGGATCGAGCATCTTCTTGGTTTCGGCCAGGACCTTCCACTCTTCCTTCGTGTAGCCGTCTTCCATGAACACGTCGATGTGCGGGATGACGTTGAAGGCGATGCGCTTGGTGAACTTCTTCGATTCGATCGGATCAGCGACGAAGACGGCGCGGGTCTGGTTGAAGAGTTCGTCCATGCCGTCCTTGCCGGCGCCGGAAACCGACTGGTAGGTCGAGACGACGACGCGCTTGATCTTGGCATGGTCGTGCAGCGGCTTCAGCGCCACGACGAGCTGGGCCGTCGAGCAATTCGGGTTGGCGATGATGTTCTTCTTGGTGAAGAGCGAGATCGCGTCCGGGTTCACTTCCGGCACGATCAGCGGCACTTCGGCGTCGTAGCGCCAGGCCGAAGAGTTGTCGATGACGACGCAGCCCTGCTGGCCGATCTTCGGCGAATACTTGAGAGAAACAGCGCCGCCGGCCGACATCAGGCAGATATCGGTATCGGAAAAATCGTAGTTTTCGAGGTTCCTGACCTTGAGGGTCTTGTCGCCAAAGGAAACTTCCGTGCCCTGGGAGCGGGCGGAAGCAAGCGCGACCACTTCATCCGCGGGAAAGCCGCGTTCGGAAAGGATGTTCAGCATCTCCCGGCCGACATTGCCGGTGGCGCCTGCGACTGCAATCTTGAAACCCATGATCTAAGCTCTCTTTCTGTCTCTCCTCGTCGGGTGGAGGGGGAACCGCGCGCGTTGCCACGAAGGTTCCGGTCCCCGGCCTTACCGGGGAGAGAGCGGAGGGCCAGAGACGTCAGACGGTTTTCGTCGTCGTTTTGGCCGTTGTTTTGCAAGCGAACGAAAAATCGACATCCTGCCCCGCGGCAAGAGCCGGCAGGATCAAAGCAGCGATGGCTGGACCGATCGGTCGCATGGTGGTGATTTCCTCGTTCGTCGCTGCTCTTACGCGGTTTTGGGGAAGAGTCAAGACGCCGCTGCATCTTGGTGGCTTCCCCGGCGTGGTCCGCGGTCGATCGCCGCATTAGACGAAAGTCATAAGCCGAAAGCATCTCTGCCTGCGCCGCAGGTTTTCTGACATCCTCTTCAACAGGCGCACCACGTCCGGCGGTTCTAGGGAGGAATGCCGGACCAGCCAATGGGCGCTCCAACAAGCTGTTTTGGAGTGGAGGATAAACGAAATGGCAAATGTCGCGACAGTGGACGACGCAAAAACGCGTCCAATGACCGGCGAGGAGAAGAAGGTCATCTTCGCCTCGTCGCTTGGTACCGTGTTCGAATGGTACGATTTCTATCTTTACGGCTCGCTTGCCGTCTATATCGGCGCGACCTTCTTCAGTTCCTATCCGGAAACGACGCGTAACATTTTCGCGCTTCTGGCCTTTGCCGCGGGCTTCCTCGTTCGCCCGTTCGGCGCCCTGGTCTTCGGTCGCCTCGGTGACCTCGTCGGCCGCAAGTACACCTTCCTCGTGACGATCCTGATCATGGGTCTGTCGACCTTCCTGGTCGGCATCCTGCCCGGCGCTGCCTCGATCGGCATTGCCGCACCGATCCTGCTGATCGCGCTGCGCATGCTGCAGGGCCTGGCGCTCGGCGGTGAATATGGCGGTGCCGCCACTTATGTGGCCGAGCATGCGCCGCACGGGCGCCGCGGTTACTTCACCTCCTGGATCCAGACGACAGCGACGCTCGGTCTGTTCCTGTCGTTGGTGGTGATCCTCCTCGTCCAGTTCCTGGTCGGCAAGGAAGCCTTTGCTGCCTGGGGTTGGCGCATTCCGTTCCTCGTCTCCGTCGTGCTTCTCGGCGTTTCCGTCTGGATCCGCCTGAAGATGAACGAATCGCCGGCCTTCAAGAAGATGAAGGAAGAGGGCAAGGGCTCCAAGGCACCGTTGTCGGAAGCTTTCGGTCAGTGGAAGAATGCCAAGATCGCGCTTCTGGCACTGTTTGGTGCCGTCGTCGGCCAGGCCGTCGTCTGGTACTCCGGTCAGTTCTACGCGCTGTTCTTCCTGACGGGCGTGCTCAAGGTGGACGGCCAGTCGGCAAATATCATGGTCGCCGCTTCGCTCTTGATCGGTACGGGCTTCTTCGTGCTCTTCGGCTGGCTCTCCGACAAGATCGGCCGCAAGCCGATCATCATGGCCGGCCTGCTGCTTGCCATGCTCACCTACTTCCCGCTGTTCAAGGCGCTGACCTGGGCCGGTAACCCGGCACTCGCTCAAGCCCAGGCAACCGTCCGCGCGACGGTGACCGCGGCCCCCGGCGATTGCAAATTCCAGTTCAACCCGACGGGCACGGCGAAGTTCACCACCTCGTGCGACATCGCAACCGCATTCCTCACCAAGAACTCGGTGCCCTACGACGTGGTAACGACGGCCGCCGCGGGTACGGCCGCAACGGTCAAGGTCGGCGAAACCACGATCAACAGCTACGACGCGGTCGCCGCAGGCGATGGCGCCAAGGCTGCCAATGCCGCCTTCGAAAAGCAAACCAACACGGCGCTTCACAATGCCGGCTACCCGCTGGTTCGTGGTGCGGCAAAGGTTCCGGAATCCAAGCTTGACGGCTTTGTCGCCGCCAACCCGGAACTGGCGCTTGATCCGGCTGCCGTTCGCGGCGGCGAGAAGACCATGGTTCCGGCCGACAAGCTCGTCGCCGACAAGCTGTTGACGAAGGATGAAGTCGGCACTGCCACCGAAATGGCCGTCTACACGATCGCCGGCGGCGGCACCTACGCGATGGTGGCGGATCCCGCCAATGTCAACTGGACGACGATCATCGCCGTTCTGACCGTGCTCGTCATCTACGTGACCATGGTCTACGGCCCGATCGCTGCGCTGCTGGTCGAACTCTTCCCGACCCGCATCCGCTACACCGGCATGTCGCTGCCCTACCACATCGGCAACGGCTGGTTCGGTGGCCTGCTTCCGGCAACGGCCTTCGCGATGAGCGCGGCCCAGGGCGATATCTACTACGGCCTTTGGTACCCGATCGTCTTCGCAGGCATCACGCTGGTCATCGGCCTCCTGTTCCTGCCGGAAACGAAGGACCGCGACATTCACGCGATGGACTAAGTCTGCAGTCACGCGCTCCCGGGAGAACCATTTCCCGGGAGCGCACCAAATCTTCCCCGAGCTACTATGGCTCTCCTGACTCCGGCGCGGCCTTCCGCGCCGGCTTTTTTATGGGCGTGGATCGCTGCGCCCCACGAGCGGCCATCCACCCTCGCTCAGATGAAACAGCCGGTTCTGCCGCGCGAAGAGAAACGCCACCATCACGGATGTCCAGAGACCGAGCAGCAGCCCGGCAGCGACGTCGCTTGGGTAGTGTGCGCCGACGATGACGCGGGAAACGCCGATCGTCAGCGCCAGGATCAGAAAGAGTGGCCTCAGCTTCGGCATCAGCATGGCGAAGACACCGAAGAAGGCGCCGGCCGCGGTCGAATGGCCGGAGGGGAAACTTTCGTACAGACCGCTGTTGGCAAACGGCGTCAGGCTGTAGGCGCCGAGCTCGGTGAAGAGTTCCGGCCGGGCCCGGCCGACGATAATTTTCAGTGTGTGGACCAGCGCGCTGGCTGTGCCGATCGTCAGGAGGAAATAGGCCGCAAGATCGCGGGCGGCACTTGCCCTGCGCTGAAGCGGCCCCTGGTTTGCCGCGCGACGCAGGATGAACGTCGCTGCCAGGAGCCCAGCTGAAAGGTAGATCATCCAGGCGAACGTCCCGAAGTCCGTGATCATCCGATTGAAATCGACGATGCTTTCCGGCAGCGCCTGCGCGCTTTGCGACAGATATGGATCCAATGGAATGAGTGCGAGCACGAGGACGAAAGTAGTCAGTGCAATCCATCCGGTGGTCGCAAGTGGTCCGTTCATGAATCTCCGTCCTGCCGCCGCGTCGCATGTCTGCGCCGCGTTCGTTCTTCTCATGGCGTCTAGTTCCCCGATGTGTCGGTTCTTTCGGCAAATTCAAGGCCGTGCGACGCAAAACACCTCCGGATGCGCTCCGGAGGTGTCTGTTCTTGTCTGCAGGTCGGCGTCAGATCACGCCGACGGCAATCGTTGGTGGCTCAGGCCGACAGCGCCTTGAACGCGGCGAGGATGGCGTCGCCCATTTCCGTGGTGCCGACCTTCTTCGCACCCTCGGCCATGATGTCGCCGGTGCGGATGCCCTGGTCGAGCACGGCGGCGATCGCCTTCTCCAGATTGTCGGCTTCCGTCACCAGGTTGAAGGAATAACGCAGGCACATGGCAAAGGAGGCGATCATCGCGATCGGGTTGGCGATGCCCTTGCCGGCAATGTCGGGGGCCGAGCCATGCACCGGCTCGTAGAGCGCCTTGCGCTTGCCGGTCACCGCATCCGGGGCACCGAGCGAGGCCGACGGCAGCATGCCGAGCGAGCCGGTCAGCATGGCGGCGACGTCCGACAGCATGTCGCCGAACAGGTTGTCGGTGACGATGACGTCGAACTGCTTGGGCTGGCGCACCAGCTGCATGCCGCCGGCGTCCGCCAGCATGTGCTCGAGTTGGACGTCGGCGTATTTCGCCTTGTGCGTCTCGGTCACCACCTGGTTCCACAAGACGCCCGACTTCATGACGTTGCGCTTTTCCATCGAGCAGACGCGGTTGGACCGCGTGCGGGCCAGCTCGAAGGCGACGCCGGCGATGCGCTCGATCTCGTAGGTGTCGTAGACCTGGGTGTCGATGCCGCGCTTCTGGCCGTTGCCGAGATCGATGATTTCCTTCGGTTCGCCGAAATAGACGCCGCCGGTCAGTTCGCGCACGATCAGGATGTCCAAGCCTTCGACCAGTTCCGGCTTCAGCGACGAGGCGGCAGCCAGTGCCGGATAGCAGATCGCCGGGCGCAGGTTGGCGAACAGTTCGAGATCCTTGCGCAGACGCAGCAACCCGGCTTCCGGACGCACCTCGTAGGGCACCGCATCCCACTTCGGACCGCCGACGGCGCCGAACAGCACCGCATCGGCGGCCAGCGCCTTCTTCATGTCCGCTTCCGAGATCGCCTGGCCATGGGCGTCATAGGCCGAACCGCCGACCAGGCCCTCGTCGGTCACGAAGCCGGCACCAAGCTCGGCATTCATGTAGGCAATGATTTTGCGGACTTCCGCCATGGCTTCCGGGCCGATGCCGTCGCCGGGCAGAAGGAAGAGGTTGCGCACAGTCATGGATAGTCCTTCTCGCGGGGGAAAACTCGGCCGCGTTCTAGCGCAACTTCGTATCGAGGGAAATCGCCGCGACGAAAGATTTGTGCGCGGCTGCGAGCGGCACGTTCCCGGCGGAACAGCTGCTCTACCGAGGAAGTGGGATGCTCTTTTCGAGGCCGCGCATCTTGCCCGGCCATCGATCCTCCTAGGAGAAAAGCATGCGCAAGTTCGTCCATGCAGTCGCCACACATATCCGCGCCACGGCCAAGAATTTAACCTTTGCTGGCAAGCGGTCACCCGCGTCGTCATATAGCTGGCTTAGCTTTCCTCTTGACTGAATCGGTGCCTCCGGATCGAATGCGGGCAACACAACCGGGAACCCGCCATGTCCGAGACGCTGCTGATCGGAGCCTTTCTCGCCGCCCTTTCCTATGTCCTTATTCCCGGACCGGCGTTTCTGGCGTTGCTCGGTATCGGCGCCGGACAGGGGCGCAAGGCAGGCGCCTTGTTCATGGGCGGGCACCTGGCGGGTGACGTTCTCTGGTCGACCCTGGCGCTGGTTGCCATCGTTGGCGCGCGCTCGGTCGGTAGCACGATCTTCGATATTCTCGGCCTCTTTTGCGGCGTCTATCTCGGCTGGATCGGCTGGACGGCACTCCGTGCGAGGCCGGCGGGCGAGAACCGGGCACTCCTGACCGTCGAGCGTCCGCTGCGGCGCGGCCTGATCTTTGGGCTCACCAATCCCAAGGGATATCCGGTGGCGCTCGCAACTTTCACGGCGTTGCTTGCCAGCTCGGCGAACGCGCTTGAGTTCAACGCGCTTCCGGCGCTGCTTGGCGTCTCGCTCATCGGCTTTCTTGTTGCCGACCTGATCCTGATCGTCATCATCGGCACCTCTGTGGTGCGGCGTTTCTACCGACGGCACGAATTGGCAATCGTCAGGCTCTCCGGTCTCCTGTTCATGGGCTTCGCCGCTCAAGCCGTCTGGCACGCAGCGCCGGGACTTCTCGGGCTGCGCAAACCTTGACGGTATCCCTGCCGGCAACCACCTTCATTTTCGCCGCTTCCTCATGTCGGAGGTAGCCGGCCCCCTCCCCGGACCTAAGCCGGACCGCATGCGAAAGGATTTCTGATGACCACCAGCACCCCGCTCAACCCCGCGCTCACATCATGGTCAGGCCACGAGGGCCTGCCGCGTTTCGATCTGGTGAAGGACGAGGATTTCGCGCCGGCGTTCGAAGCGGCCTTCCGGGAGCACGAAGCGGAGATTGACGCGATTGCCGAAAATTCGGCCGCTCCGACCTTCGAGAATACCATCGTTGCACTCGAAATCGCTGGCGATGCACTTTCGCGCGTGTCCTCCATCTTCTGGAATAAGGCCGGGGCCGACACCAACGAAACGATTCAGGCGCTGGAGCGCGACATCGCCCCAAAGATGTCGCGGCACTATTCCAAGATCGGCATGAATGCCGCGCTGTTCAGGCGCATCGACACGCTGTGGGAAGGCCGCCAGTCCCTGGGGCTTGATCTTGAAGCGACCCGTGTGCTCGAGCGGCACTGGAAGGGTTTCGTCAAATCCGGCGCCAAGCTCGCAAAACCCGAGCAGGAGCGGCTGGCCGCGATCAACGAAAAGCTCGCCGGCATCGGCGCGAAGTTCGGGCAGAACGTGCTTGCCGACGAGAAGAACTGGGTTCTGTTCCTCGAAAGCGAGGAACAGCTCGCCGGTGTGCCGGACTTCCTTCGCGACGCCATGGCGGCAGTGGCCGAGGACCGTGGCCAGAAGGGAAAATACGCGGTTACCCTGTCGCGCTCGATCATCGAACCGTTCCTGACCTTCTCGGAAAATCGCGAGCTCCGTGAACAGGCCTTCCGCGCCTGGGTCGCGCGAGGCGAAAACGGCGGCGACACCGACAATCGCGGGCTGATCGCCGAGATGCTGGCGCTGCGCGCGGAAAAGGCGAAGCTGCTCGGCTATGAAAACTTCGCGTCGCTGAAGCTCGACAACACCATGGCGAAGACGCCGGCCGCAGTGAACGGTCTCCTGATGCAGGTCTGGGAAAAGGCCGTTGCCCGCGCCCACGAGGAAGAGGCGGAGCTTGCCCGGCTCGTTGCCGGCGAGGGTCGCAATCACGACGTCATGCCCTGGGACTGGCGCCATTATGCCGAAAAGCTCCGGGCCGAGAAGTTCAATTTCTCAGAAGGCGAACTCAAGGCTTACCTGCAGCTCGAAAAGATCATCGAAGCTTGCTTCGACGTTGCCAAGCGCCTGTTCGGCATCACCGCGACGGAGAAGAAAGGCATCGCCGCCTATCATCCTGACGTGCGGGTCTTCGAGATCAAGGACGCGTCCGGCAAGCTGGTGGCCCTCTTCCTCGGCGATTATTTCGCCCGGTCGTCGAAGCGTTCCGGCGCCTGGATGAGCTCGTTCCAGTCGCAGCACAAGCTGAAACTGAAGAACGGCGCCGAAGGCGAACTGCCGATCATTTATAACGTCTGCAATTTTGCCAAACCCGCCGAGGGCAAGCCGGCACTGCTGTCGCTCGACGATGCCCGCACGCTCTTCCACGAGTTTGGCCATGCCTTGCATGGCATGCTATCCAACGTCACCTATCCGTCCGTTTCGGGTACCGGTGTGTCGCGCGATTTCGTCGAGCTGCCGTCGCAGCTCTACGAACATTGGCTGACGGTGCCGGAGATCCTCAAGCGCTACGCAGTGCATTACCAGACCGGCGAGCCGATGCCGCAGGCGCTGCTTGACAAGGTGCTCGCCGCCCGGACGTTTAACTCCGGCTTCGCCACCGTCGAGTTCACTTCTTCTGCTCTGGTCGACATGGCCTACCACACGGCCGAGGAGACGGCGGAGCCGATGGCGCTCGAAGCAAAGAAGCTCGATGAGATCGGCATGCCGAAATCCATCGTCATGCGCCACCGCAGCCCACATTTCCTGCACGTCTTCTCGGGCGACGGCTATTCGGCAGGCTACTATTCCTACATGTGGTCGGAAGTGCTCGACGCCGACGCCTTCGCGGCCTTCGAGGAAACCGGCAATGCCTTCGATCCGGCGATGGCCGCCCGCCTCAAGGACAATATCTATTCGGTCGGCGGCTCGATCGATCCGGAGGATGCTTACAAGGCGTTCCGCGGCAAGCTGCCGAGCCCGGATGCGATGCTGGCAAAGAAGGGCCTGGCGGCCTGAGGTGTCCTGAAACCTGCCCGGTTGGCTGGATATTGGAACGGCGCCCTCGGGCGCCGTTTTAGCATTCTGCTCAAGCGCTCTGCTCGACGCCAAATGTCGATAGCAGGCTTTGCATCCGTTGCGCCGCCAGTTCCGGCCGGTCGAGCACATTGGCGCGGTCGGCGAGACGGAAGATGTCGGCATAGTGCAGCGCCCCGCGGGCGGACTGCATGCCGGCGGGCATGGTGAAGTGGCGCTGGTGGCCGTTCAGCCAGGCAAGGAAAACGACCCCGGCCTTGTAGTATTGCGTAGGCGCCTCGAAGATCTTGCGTGACAACGGCACGGTCGGCTCGATCACGCCGCGGAAGGTGGCGAGGTCACTCTTGGCGAGTGCTGCGAGCGCCTTGGAGGCGGAGGGTGCTACCGCATCGAAAATGCCGAGCAGGGCGTGGCTAAACTTCGTGCCGTCGCCTTCGATCAGTTCCGCATAGTTGAAATCGTCGCCGGTAAAGCAGAGCACGCCGTCCGGCAGGCGGTTGCGTAGCGCCACTTCCCTGGCGTTGTCGAGCAGCGAGATCTTGATGCCTTCGACCTTGTCGCGGTTGGCTTCGATGATCGAGAGCACGGTATCGAGCGCCTGGTCGAAGTCCTCAGAGCCCCAGTAACCCCGAAGTTGCGGGTCGAACATGTCGCCGAGCCAGTGCAGCACGACCTTGTGTCGGGTCTGGCCGAGGATGCGCCCATAGACATGGCGATAGTCGTCGGCGGAGCGGGCAACGCGGGCGAGTGCGCGGCTTGCCATCATGATCGCCCTGCCCCCCTCGCCTTCGACGAAGCCGACCTGCTCTTCGTAGGCGGCAATCACGTCGTCCAGCGATCGCGCATCGGTCGGCGCCAGGTGGTCGGTGCCGGCACCGCAGGCAAGATCGGCGCCCGGAACCTGCCGCGCGTCCGCAAGCGAGCGGCGGATCAGTTCCTGCGCGCCCGGCCAGGCAAGGCCCATACCGCGTTGGGCGGTGTCCATCGCCTCGGCGATCTTGAAGCCAAGGCTCCAGAGATGGTGGCGAAACGCCATCGTCGCCCCCCAGTCGATCGCCGGATTGCCCCAGGGATCGAGATCCCGGAGAGGATCCGAGACCACATGGGCGGCCGCATAGGCGATGCGGTTGAAGGTCGGCGGCGTCTGCGGCCGTTCGATCGGGGTTCCCGTCAGGCGGTAGTGTTCGAGCGAGCCGTCTTGGTGCGGCAGCGTGAGGCTTGTCATCGGGGTAGGTCTCCTCCGCGGAAGTTTGTGTTGAAATACTTTGGATCGTTCCAAATGGCAAGTGGCATTGTTTTTGGGAATTCGCCAACAGTGTTATCGGTAGCGGCTCACGTGTGATTACATCGTTGTTTTGTATCGATTTTTGTCATCAGGAAGGCGCCAGTTCACTGGCATTTAATGCCGATTGATCGCTAGAAGAGTCGTTGGTCCAGAAAAAAGTGATCAATCATCTCTTGACGA
The DNA here is from genome assembly GCF_900103435.1 of Sinorhizobium sp. NFACC03. NCBI lineage: Bacteria > Pseudomonadati > Pseudomonadota > Alphaproteobacteria > Hyphomicrobiales > Rhizobiaceae > Sinorhizobium > Sinorhizobium sp. NFACC03. The sequence continues at coordinate 66,983 of NZ_FMXF01000009.1, read as the reverse complement.
AATTGGAACGTTCCAATTATGAAAGAGAAAAGCAGGTACGAGAATTCGGGAGGATGCTGTGGTCAAGGAAAGGGTGACGGTCATCGATATTGCGCACGCCGCCGGCGTGTCCAAGTCGACCGTGTCGCTCGTTCTGCAGGGCAGCTCGCTCGTCAACGAGGCGACGCGCGCCAAGGTGAATGCCGCGATCCGCGATCTCGGCTACGTCTACAACCGTGGAGCTGCCAATCTTCGCCAGGCGAAGTCCAAGATCATCGGCATCGTCGTCAACGATCTCACCAACAGCTTCTTTGCGGAGCTGGCCGTCGGTGTCGATGCCGTCGTGCAGTCGGCTGGCTTCGTGCAGTTCCTTGCCAACACCGGTGAAAAGATCGAGCGTCAGCGCGAAGTGGTGGCGTCGATGCGTGAGCACGGCGTCTCCGGCCTGATCGTCTCTCCGGCGCGCGGCACGGAAGTTGCCGATCTCGCGCCTCTGGTCGATAGCGGCATTCCCGTCGTGCTTGTCGTGCGCGACATTGCCGGCGCCGACGTTTCTTCATTGATATCCGACAATCACGCCGGTGCCATGGCGGCCGTGCGTCACCTGATCGAGCGTGGCCACCAGCGCATCGCCTTTCTCGGCGGCTTTCCCGATACTGCCGTCTTCGAGGCGCGCATGCGCGGCTACCGCGATGCTCTCATCGAGGCCGGTATTGCAGGCTCCGATGCGTTGATCATCGGTTCGGCGCCATCGCGCGCCGGCGGGGTAACGGCGGTGGAACAGGCAATGATGCTCGCCGACCGCCCGACGGCGGCGCTCTGCTTCAACGATGCGGTCGCCTTCGGCGTCTGCGACGGCCTTCGGGCGCGGCGGCTGGAGCCGGGCGCCGATTTCGCCGTCATCGGCTTCGACGACGTGATCGAGGCAAAGACCGCCGTGCCGGCACTGACGACGGTTTCCGTCGATCCGCAGGGCATGGGTCAGCGGGCCGCCGAACTGCTGCTGAAGCAGATCAAGGCCGGCAAGGCGGAACCCGAAGCGATCGTCAGTTCGGTGCGCCTCGTCGTTCGCCAGAGCTGCGGCGCTGCGGTGGAGAGAAAAAGGGAGGCATTGGCATGACGCGGTGGGGTCTGATCGGCGCAAGCACGATTGCGCGCGAATGGGTGATTGGCGCGATCCGCGCCGCCGGTGGCGAGGTCGTCTCGGTCATGAGCACCAATGCCGAGCGCGGCGCTGCCTATGCCGAGGAAAACGGCATTCCGAAGTCGGTGACGTCAGTTGCTGAACTGGTCGGTGATCCCGACGTCGATGCGGTCTATGTCTCGACCACCAACGAATTGCATCGCGAACAGACGCTGGCGGCGATCGCTGCCGGCAAACACGTGCTTTGCGAAAAGCCGCTGGCGATGAATCTCAATGATGGCTGCGAGATGGTGCTGAAGGCGTGTGAGGCGGGCGTCGTGCTCGCCACCAACCACCATCTGCGCAATGCCGCCCCCCATCGCGCCATGCGTGAAGCGATCGCCGCGGGCCGAATCGGCAGGCCGATTGCGGCACGCGTCTTCCATGCCGTCTATCTGCCACCGCACCTCCAGGGCTGGCGGCTCGACAGGCCGGAAGCCGGCGGCGGCGTCATTCTCGACATCACCGTGCATGATGTCGATACGCTGCGCTACGTGCTCGACGATGACCCGATCGAAGCGGTCGCCATCAGCCACAGCGCCGGCATGGGCAAGGAAGGCCTGGAAGACGGCGTCATGGGCGTGCTGCACTTCCGCTCCGGCGTCATCGCCCAGTTCCATGACGCCTTTACCACCAGGTTCGCCGATACCGGCCTCGAGGTGCATGGAACCGAGGGCTCGCTGATCGGCCGCAAGGTCATGACCCAGCGACCGGTCGGAACCGTGACGCTGCGCAATGCCGATGGTGAGACCGAGCTGTCGCTCGACCATCGCAACCTCTACGAAACCGCACTTTCCGCCTTCCACGCCGCAGTCAAGGGCGAAGGCCGTCCTTCGGCCACGGGTGAAGACGGCGTGTGGTCGCTGGCGACGGGTCTTGCCGTGGTCAAGGCGGCTGCGACCGGCCAGGCGGTGGCGATCGAAACGGGACTTTGAACTCATGTCGATGAACAAGCATATCTCGCCGGCCGAAGCGGCCGCCCTGATCCCGGATGGCGCGGTGGTTTCCGTCTCGTCGTCCAGTGGACTCGGCTGCCCCGACCTGATGCTGAAGGCGATCGGTGAGCGCTTCGAGGCGACCGGTCATCCGCGCGATCTCACGACACTGCACCCGATCGCCGCCGGCGACATGAGCGGCATCAAAGGTGTCGACTACATCGCGAAGAAGGGCCTGCTGAAGAAGATCATCGGCGGCTCCTATCCCTCCGGTCCGTCCAGCGCCGAGCCGCCGCTGATCTGGCAGATGATCGGCGCCAACGAAGTGGCCGCCTACAACGTCCCGTCCGGCATCCTCTTCGATATGCACCGCGAGGCCGCCGCCAAGCGGCCGGGCGTCATGACCAAGGTCGGCCTCGACACCTTCGTCGACCCGTCGCGCGAGGGCTGCGCGATGAATGCTTCGGCCGCGGCCGAGCCGGTGGTCAAGAAGGTCTCGTTCGAGGGCGAGGACTGGCTCTATTTCAAGGCGATCGCGCCTGAGGTGGCCATCATCCGCGCCACGACCGCGGACGAGCGCGGCAACCTCACCTATGAACACGAGGGCGCTTATCTCGGCGGTCTCGACCAGGCGCTCGCCGCCCGCAACAATGGCGGCATCGTCATTGCCCAGGTCAAGCGCATCACCAAGGAAGGCTCGTTGAAGCCGCACGACGTGCGGGTGCCGGGCGTCCTCGTGGATTATGTCATCGTCGATCCTGACCAGAAACAGACGACCCAGACGCTTTACGATCCGGCGATCTCAGGCGAAATCTTCCGGCCGCTCGACAGTTTCCGGGTGCCGGAGTTCAACATCCAGAAGGTGATCGCCCGCCGTGTGGCGCAGGAGCTGCAAGCCGGTAGCGCCGTCAATCTCGGCTTCGGCATCTCGGCCAACGTGCCGCGCATCCTGCTCGAAGAAGGCCTGCATGGCGCGGTCACCTGGGTGATCGAGCAGGGCGCCGTCGGTGGCGTGCCGCTCCTCGACTTCGCCTTCGGCTGCGCCTCCAATGCTGATGCCTTCATGCCTTCGCCCTACCAGTTCACCTATTTCCAGGGTGCCGGCTTCGACGCGTCGCTGCTCTCCTTCCTCGAGATCGACCGTCACGGCTCGGTCAATGTCTCAAAGCTCTCGTTCCGTCCGCATGTGACGGCCGGCGCCGGCGGCTTCGTCGACATCACGGCGCGGGCGAAGAAGATCGTCTTTTCCGGCATGTTCAATGCCGGCGCCAAGCTTTCGATCGGCGATGGCAAGCTGGTGATCGAGAAGGAAGGCAAGCTGAAGAAGCTGGTCAACGAGGTCGAACACGTCACCTTCTCCGGCCGTCGCGGCATCGAGCAAGGCCAGGACATCACCTATGTGACCGAGCGCTGCGTGATGAAGCTGACGCCTGAGGGCGTCATGCTGACGGAGATCGCGCCGGGCGTCGATCTGCAGACCCATATTCTTGATCAGTCGGAGTTTCCGCTGATCGTGTCCAATCAGCTGAAAACGATGGATGCTGCCCTCTTCCAGGACGCACTGATCGGGCTTGAGCTGCCGAAAAAGGCGCAGCGTCGGCTCGACGGAGGCCACCATGGCTGAGGGGCGCATCCGAATTGAGATAGAAGGCGCGATCGCGACCATGACGGTCGCCCGCCCGGAAAAGCTCAACGCCTTCGACATCGACATGCTGAAGGCCCTGGCCGCCGCCTGCGATACGGTAGAGGCCGACCGCAACATCCGCGTTGTCATCCTCACCGGTGAGGGCAAGGCGTTTTCGGCCGGCGGCGACATCAAGGCCTGGGGCGGCATGGATGCGCCCGCATTCGGTCATGACTGGGTGCGCTTCGGCCATCGTGTGTTCGAGCGGCTGGCGACGTTGCGCATGCCTGTGATCGCCGCGCTCAACGGCCACGCGCTCGGAGGCGGGCTGGAGCTTGCGGCCGCGGCCGACATCCGCCTGGCCGAGGCGCAGATCAAGATCGGTCTGCCGGAAACGAGCCTCGGCATGGTTCCCGGTTGGTCGGGCACGCAGCGCCTGGTCTCGCGCTTCGGTGCCCAGATCGTGCGGCGCATGGTGCTGGGTGGCGAGATGTTCACTGCCGAGACTGCGCTCAAGGAAGGTTTGGTCGATGCCGTCGTCGAGACCGGCACGGTCCTTGCCGCCGCCCGCGACTACGCGGCGCGTGTTGCGAAGCGCGGCCCGGCGGCGCTCGAAATCTCGAAACTGATGATCGCTTCGGCGAATGGCGAAGACAATGGCTCGGCGGTCGAGGCTCTCGGCTCGATCCTCGTCGCCAAGACCGGTGATCTCAAGGAAGGCGTTGCCGCCTTTTCCGAAAAGCGTGAAGCCCAATTCAAGGGAGAATGGTAATGACCGTGCTCGTGAAACCCAAGGCGCTTGGCGACCACAAGGTCCGCGCCTTCCAGATGCTGATCGACGGCAAATGGGTGGACAGCGCCGAGCGGCGCATGATCGAGCGCGTGTCGCCGGGCCATGGCGTCGTCGTCAGCCGCTACCAAGCGGGCACCAAGGCCGACGCCGAAAAGGCGATCGCCGCGGCTCGCCGTGCTTTCGACGAAGGCGCCTGGCCGCGCATGACCGCTTCCCAGCGCTCGCTGGTGTTGCTGCGGGCCGCCGACATCATCGCGGAACGGGCCGATGAACTCGCCTATCTCGACGCGATCGAATCCGGCAAGCCGATCAGCCAGGCCAAGGGCGAGCTTGGCGGCGCGGCCGATATCTGGCGCTATGCCGCGGCCCTTGCCCGCGATCTGCATGGCGAAAGCTACAACACGCTCGGCGATGGCACGCTTGGTGTCGTGCTGCGCGAAGCGATTGGCGTCGTCTCGATCATCACGCCCTGGAACTTCCCGTTCCTGATCGTCAGCCAGAAGCTGCCCTTCGCCTTGGCGGCGGGCTGCACCACGGTGGTCAAGCCGTCCGAACTGACCTCGGCTTCGACGCTGCTGCTCGGCGAAATCCTCGAAGCGGCTGGCGTCCCTGCTGGCGTCGTCAACATCATCACCGGCACGGGGCCGGAGGTCGGCGCGCCGATGACGACGCATCCGGATGTGGACATGGTGTCCTTCACCGGTTCGACCGGCGTTGGTCGCCTGACCATGGCCAATGCCGCACAGACGCTGAAGAAGGTGTCGCTGGAACTCGGCGGCAAGAACCCGCAGATCGTCTTCCCCGACGCCAATCTCGACGAATTCATCGATGCGGCCGTCTTCGGCGCCTATTTCAATGCCGGCGAATGCTGCAATGCCGGCTCGCGTCTGATCCTGCATCGCGATATCGCCGACGAGGTGACGCGGCGGATCGCCGAGCTTTCGGCCAAGGTCAAGGTCGGCGATCCGCTCGATCCGGAAACCCAGGTCGGCGCGATCATCACGCCGCAGCATCTGGAAAAAATTGCCGGCTATGTTTCTGCTGCGTCGAAGGAGGGGGCGGCGGTCGCTCATGGCGGCACGGCCCTCGATCTCGGCATGGGCCAGTTCATGGCGCCGACGATCCTCTCGGCCGTGCGCCCCGACATGGCGGTGGCGCGCGAAGAGGTGTTCGGCCCGGTTCTCTCGGTATTGACCTTCGAGTCGACCGAGGAAGCGATCAGCATAGCCAATGCGATCGACTACGGTCTTTCGGCCGGCGTCTGGAGCCGCGACTTCGACACCTGCCTGACGATCGGCCGCCGCGTGCGCGCCGGCACCATCTGGATGAATACCTTCATGGATGGCGCGTCGGAGCTGCCCTTTGGCGGTTACCGGCAATCCGGTCTCGGCCGCGAGCTCGGCCGACATTCGGTCGAGGATTACACCGAGACCAAGACGCTCAACATGCATATGGGGCCGCGCACCGGCTGGTGGATGCCGCGTTAAGGCGCTGCTGAGGGAGGAGAAGACATGCGGATCGAGGGCGGAGATCAGAGGCGGCAGGAGGCAGCGTCACGCGACGCGGCCTTGCGCATCTTTCCCGCCTGCTCAGCCCGCCGTACCGAAACTCGCGGGGATTTGCGGACAGAGCAACAGTTGCAGCTTGCTGACGTCGCTTTCGCCGCCGATCTTTTGCAGGAGCACCCGGCCCATGTCCTCGCCGGTTGCCGTCAGGTCCTCGTAGATCGTCTCGACCTGCGGCTGGATGGCGCTCAGCAGATGCGAGGTCTGCTTGGCGACGATGTCGTATTCGCGGCCAAGCGTCAGCCCGCAATCGCTCATGCCGGTGATGGTTGCGAGCGCGCAGACCTCCCCGCCGCACATGAAACTATCCGGCGGACCGGGCTCGGCGTAGCGCTGCCGGATACGGTCGCGGATCGCGCCGGCGGGGCTATCAAGGTCGATGCCGGTGAGGATCTCATAGGCGCAACCGGCCTCGCGTACGGCGGTCATGAAGCCATGCTGCAGGTGCCCGGCGAAGGTGAAACCGGCGGGACCGCTGATCAGAGCCGGCTTGCGTCTGCCCTTGGCGATCAGCCGTTTCGTCGCCTGGTAGGAAAAGGTGAAGTTGTCGTAGTCGACATAGGGGTGCGGGGTGGAAAGCTCCGTGCGCCCATGGGTGACGAAGGGAAAACCGAGATCGGAGAGCAACCGGACCCGCGGATCGAGCGGTTCCGTGCGCGAGAAGATCAGGCCATCGGCCATGCCGTTGCGGGTGATGTAGTTGACCGCCTCGACATTGGTCGAATTCAGGAAGTTCGGCATGACGATCAGGTGAAACGCCGTGCCCTGCAGCGCCTTGGCGATGCCGCTCATGATCGAAGTGCCGTAGCCGAGGATTTCCTCATGCGGGTCGAGCAGCACGCCGATGACATTGGTGCGGCCGGTCTTCAGGCGCTGGGCGGCGCGGTCGGGCGAGTAGCCGATCTCATCGGCGACCTCGCGCACCCGCTTGCGGGTATCGAGCGAAATCTGCGGCGCATCGGAAAGCGCGCGGGATACGGTGGTGACCGCAAGGCCGGTGATTTCCGCGATCGTGCGAAGGGTCGGCTTGCCGCGCTTGGCGGTGGAGCCACCGTCTTCGCGATGGGCGGGCTTGGAGGGATCGGCCAATGCAAGTCATCCTGAGAGCGGGCGAGAGCGGGTTTTGTAACGTGGTGCGAACGCTTAGGCAATCGAATCATGAAAACGTTTTAAATCTCGCATCGCGGCATGGTTTGCTGCACTGCAAAAGCCAATGTGTGCTATATAATTCAGCAAATTCAATCGGTTCTGAAGGTGCTAAAATACAAAATGGTGCAATGCTTGACTTGCTGAATTTATAACGTTTTAAATGGCCAGCCGCTGGCTAGAGCGGCGCGAATTCCGGGGTGGAAGGAGGTTCCACTTCGAAAACTTGCAAACGGGAGGATAACGATGCGCAAGTTGATGACGACGACGGCCGTTGTGGCGCTGATGATGGCGGCCACCGCCGCGCGCGCAGCCGAGAATGTGGAAGTTCTGCACTGGTGGACATCCGGTGGCGAAGCTGCCGCGCTCGACGTTCTGAAGAAGGATCTGGAAAGCAAGGGCATCACTTGGACCGACATGCCGGTTGCCGGCGGTGGCGGTACGGAAGCCATGACCGTTCTGCGCGCTCGCGTCACCGCGGGCAACGCTCCGACCGCCGTTCAGATGCTCGGCTTCGACATTCTCGACTGGGCCAAGGAAGGCGCGCTCGGCAACCTCGATGAAACCGCTGCCAAGGAAGGCTGGGACAAGGTTGTGCCGACGGCCCTGCAGCAGTTCTCGAAGTATGACGGCCACTGGATCGCAGCTCCGGTCAACGTCCACTCGACCAACTGGGTCTGGATCAACAAGGCCGCACTGGACAAGGCTGGCGGCAAGGAACCGGCCAATTGGGACGAACTGATCGCGCTGCTCGACAACTTCAAGGCTCAAGGGATCACCCCGATCGCCCATGGCGGCCAGCCCTGGCAGGATGCGACGATCTTCGACGCTGTCGTGCTTTCGCTCGGCACCGACTTCTACAAGCAGGCCTTTATCGACCTCGACCCGGCAGCGCTCGGCGGCGACAAGATGAAGGAAGCCTTCGATCGCATGACGAAGCTGCGCTCCTATGTCGACGACAACTTCTCCGGTCGCGACTGGAACCTCGCTTCCGCCATGGTCATCGAGAACAAGGCCGGCCTGCAGTTCATGGGCGACTGGGCGAAGGGCGAGTTCCTGAAGGCCAAGAAGGTGCCTGGCACCGATTTCGTCTGCATGCGCTTCCCGGGCACGCAAGGCTCGGTCACCTTCAACTCCGACCAGTTCGCGATGTTCAAGGTTGCTGACGACAAGGTTCCGGCGCAGCTCGCCATGGCTTCGGCCATCGAAAGCCCGACCTTCCAGTCGGCCTTCAACGTGGTCAAGGGTTCGGTCCCGGCCCGCACCGACGTTCCGGACACGGACTTCGACGCTTGCGGCAAGAAGGGCATCAAGGACCTCGCCGAAGCCAACAGCAACGGCAAGCTTTTCGGTTCCATGGCGCATGGCCATGCCAACCCGGCTGCCGTCAAGAACGCGATCTACGACGTCGTGACGCGTGAGTTCAACGGCGAACTGACGTCCGAAGAGGCCGTCAAGGAACTGGTCACAGCGGTCGAGGCCGCGAAGTAACGGGCTCGTTCCGGGGCGCTCAAAGCGCCCCGGACACCCATTCCGACATGCAAGCGTCATCGTACCGCCGTGGCCAATAGGACGCGGGGAAGGGCGCTTCGATACCCAGAACCTCGCGCGGATGCCGATATCAGGGATTTCCCGACGGCCGCGCCAGAAGTGGTGAACGTTCATGGATAGCCGCAGCCGCCTGCAGGACCTGATACCGAAGCTGGTCCTTGCCCCGAGCTTCCTTATCGTCCTGATCTTTGTCTATGGCTTCATTGCCTATACCGGCTTCTTGTCGATGACGGACAGCAAGATGCTGCCGTCCTACAATTTCGTGGGGTTCAGCAATTACGCGAAACTGTGGGCGCTGCCGCACTGGTGGCGGGCGGTGAGCAACCTGGCGATCTTCGCCGCGCTCTATATCGCCATCTGCTCCGTGCTCGGTCTCGGGCTGGCAATCCTGCTCGACCAGAAGATCCGGGCCGAAGGTTTCCTGCGGCCGATCTACCTCTATCCGATGGCGCTCTCGTTCATCGTGACGGGAACGGCCTGGAAGTGGTTCCTCGATCCTGGCATCGGTCTTGAAAACACCATGCATCTCTGGGGCTGGGAGAGCTTCTCCTTCAACTGGATCAAGGACCGCAACTACGCGATCTACTGCGTCGTGATTGCCGCGGTCTGGCAGTCGACCGGCTTCATCATGGCGATGTTCCTGGCCGGCCTTCGCGGCGTCGACAACGAGATTATCAAGGCAGCACAGATCGACGGCGCCAAGACCTCGACGATCTATCGCCGGATCATCATTCCCTTGATGCGGCCGGTGTTCCTGTCGGCCTTCGTGGTGCTCGCGCACCTGGCGATCAAGGCCTACGACCTGATCATCGCCTTGACCGGCGGCGGCCCGGGGCAGGCGACCGAACTGCCAGCGACCTTCATGTATTCCTACACCTTCACCCGCAACCAGATGGGCATCGGCGCGTCCTCGGCGATCATCATGCTGGTGATGATCTTCTCGATCATCGTTCCGTATCTCTATTCCGAAATCCGGGGAGCAAAACGCTGATGAGCGCTCCGAGCCCAGACAACATCATCTCGCACAACCGCCTCACCCGTGCGCTGATCTATACCGCACTGATCCTTTTCGCGCTCTATTCGCTGCTGCCGCTCTATGTGATGCTGGTGAATTCGGTGAAGCCGCTCGATGAGATCCGCCAGGGCGGCATGCTCAACCTGCCGCAGACCTGGACGATCGAGCCCTGGCTTCAGGCCTGGTCGACGGCGCAGATAGGCGTTCAGCCGACTGGCCTCAAGCCATTCTTCATCAACTCGATCCTGATGGTGGTGCCGGCCGTGGCGATCTCGACGATCATCGGCGCGCTCAATGGCTACGTCCTGACGAAGTGGCGCTTTCCTGGTGCCAACATCTTTTTCGGCATGCTGCTTTTGTCCTGCTTCATCCCGTTCCAGATCGTGCTGATCCCGATGGCGCGCATCCTTGGTATCCTGGGGCTCGCCGGTTCGATCTGGGGCCTGATCTTCGTCCATGTGATCTACGGCCTCGGCTTCACGACGCTTTACTTCCGCAATTACTACGAGGCGTTTCCAACCGAGCTGGTGCGCGCGGCGCAGATCGATGGAGCCAGCTTCTTCCAGATCTTCTGGCGTATCCTCCTGCCGTCGTCTGGCCCGATCATCGTCGTTTCGGTCATCTGGCAGTTCACCAACATCTGGAATGACTTCCTGTTCGGTGCGTCTTTCTCCGGCCCCTATTCGACGCCGATGACGGTTGCGCTCAACAACCTCGTTTCGTCCTCGACAGGCGTCAAGGAATACAACGTTCACTTCGCGGGCGCGATCCTTGCCGCCCTGCCAACGCTCATCGTCTACATCGTGTCCGGCCGCTACTTCGTTCGCGGGCTGATGTCGGGCGCCGTGAAAGGATAAGCTCATGTCTTTCTTGAAAATCAGCAACCTGCGCAAATCCTATGGCTCGCTCGAGATCCTGAAGGACATCAACCTGGAGATTGAAAAGGGTGGTTTCCTCGTGCTCGTCGGCCCCTCGGGCTGCGGCAAGTCCACGCTGCTCAACACGATTGCCGGGCTGGAGCCGATCACGTCGGGGGAGATCGCCATCAATGGCCGCTCGGTCGCCGATCTGCATCCGTCGAAGCGCGACATCGCCATGGTGTTCCAGTCCTACGCGCTCTATCCGAACATGACGGTCGCCGGAAACATCGCCTTCGGCATGGAAATCCGCGGCGTGCCGAAGGACGAGCGCGAAAAGGCGATCAAGCAGGTCGCCGACATGCTGCAGATCGGCCATCTGCTCGACCGCAAGCCGAGCCAGCTTTCCGGCGGTCAGCGCCAGCGCGTCGCCATGGGCCGTGCGCTGGTGCGCAACCCGCAGGTCTTCCTGTTCGACGAGCCGCTGTCCAACCTCGACGCCAAGCTGCGCGTCGACATGCGCACCGAGATCAAGCGCCTGCACCATCGCATGAAGACGACGATCGTCTACGTCACGCACGACCAGATCGAGGCGATGACGCTGGCGACCAAGATCGCGGTCTTGAAGGACGGCGTGCTGCAGCAGTTCGGAACGCCGGCGGAGATCTACAACAATCCGGCCAACATGTTCGTCGCCGACTTCATGGGCTCGCCGGCCATGAACCTGTTGACGGCGCGCATCGAAAAGAGCGGTTCCGACGTTGCCGTCACGCTCGCGCGCCCGAACGCCGAGCCGATGAAGCTGGCGGTGCCGCATAACGGCGCACTCGCCGCCTATGCCGGCAAGGACGTCGTCTTCGGCATCCGTCCGGAAGCGCTGACCGATCCTGACGGGGCCGACCGCAATGCCAAGGCGATCGTCGAAGGTGAATGCCTGATCGAGGTGGTTGAGCCCGCGGGTTCGGACACTTTCGCGGTGACCCGTCTCGGCGGCAAGGAGGTCGTTGCTCGCCTGCGCGCCGATGCGCGCATCGCCCCCGGCCAGACCTCGCGCCTTGCCTTCAACCTCGACAAGGCGGTGTTCTTCGACCCGCAGAGCCAGCAGCGGATCGTGTAACGAACGATGCAGGAGCAGCCGGACATCGTCATCATCGGGTCGGGTATCGGCGGCTCCACCCTTGCGGCGGGGCTTGCCGGCTCCGGTGCCCGCATCGCCATCCTCGAGCGCGGCGAGCGCCTGCCCGATACGCCGGAGGCGCGCAGCTACAGCTCGATCTTCGTCAAGGGCCATTTCCGGCCAAAGGAGATGTGGCGCGAGCCCGATGGTGCCGAGTTCAATCCGGGAAATTTCTACTTCGTCGGCGGCAATTCCAAGCTGTTCGGCGCGGTGCTCCTGCGCTACCGTGCCGAGGATTTCACCGAGATGCAGCACCTTGGCGGCGTCTCGCCGGCCTGGCCCTTTGCCTATGAAGAGCTGGAGCCGTGGTACGGCAAGGCCGAGCAATTGTTCGAGGTGCGCGGCGAGCTGGGCCAGGACCCGACGGAGCCGTTCCATGCCTCGCCCTATCCTCACGGCCCGGTACCGGACGAGCCGGCGATTGCCCGCGCGCGCGCCGAGTTGAAGGCGCAGGGACTGCACCCGGCGACGCTGCCGCTCGGTGTCGATATCGAGACGTGGCTCGCCGGCGGGCGCACGCCATGGGACGGATTTCCCAACACCGGCAAGGGCAAGAAGGATGCCGAGACCGCATCGCTTGCGGCCGCCCTGAAGGACCCCAATATCGAGCTGATCACCTCAGCCCATGTCGACACGTTGGAGGCGGGGCCGGGCGGCCGGATCGAGGCGATCCACTATACCCACAGGGGCGAGAAGAAGAAGCTGTCGCCGAAGCTGGTGATCCTGGCGGCGGGCGCGATCAATTCGGCGGCCATCCTGCTGCGCTCCGGCGACGGCAAGGGGCTGGCAAACGCTTCCGACCAGGTCGGCCGCAACTTCATGAACCACAATTGCAGCGCCATGCTGGCGATCAATCCGTTCAGGCGCAACGACAGCATCTACCAGAAGACGCTGATGCTGAACGACTATTACCTGACCGGCGGTAGGGATGGCCTGCCACTCGGCAATGTCCAGCTGCTCGGCAAGATCAATGCCGACATCCTCAAAGCCAATGCGCCGATCTGGGGGCCACGCTTCGCCTTCGACTTCATGGCCGGTCATGCGGTCGACTGGTACATGATGACCGAGGACCTGCCGAACCCGGAAAGTCGTATCATGGTCGACGGCAAGGGCATCATCATGCAGTGGCGGCGCTCGAACATGGAGGCACTTTCCGGGCTCGAAGCGAAGATGCGCGCGCACTTCAAGGCCGCCGGCTATCCGATCGTGCTTTCCCAGGCCTTCGACAAGCGCACGCCGTCGCACCAATGCGGCACGGTGCGAATCGGCACCGACCCGAAGGACGCGCCGCTCGACGTCTATTGCCGTGCCTTCGACCACCCCAATCTCTTCGTCGTCGACGCCGCCTTTCTGCCCACGTCCGCCGCCGTCAATCCGGCGCTGACGGTTGCCGCCCAGGCGCTGCGCGTCGCCGACCATATCGTTGCGAAGGAGTTCCGATCATGACGTCATCGACGCGTCCCGTCGCCATCGTCACCGGCGGCCGCCGCGGCATCGGGCTCGGCGTTGCCCGCGCGCTTGCGCGCGACGGTTTCGACATCGCCATCACCGGTCTCGGCGCTCCAGACACTGCCACGGACCAGACGCTTGCCGAACTTGCGGGCGACAGCGGCCGGGCCATCTACATCGAGGCCAATCTTGCCGATGTCGGCGGGCATGGCGCCACCGTTGAGCGCGTTCGCGCCGAGCTCGGCCCGATCCGCTGCCTCGTCAACAATGCCGGCATCGCCTCGGTCGTCAGGGGTGACTTTCTCGACCTGCTGCCGGAGAATTTCGACACGATCGTCGCCACCAACCTGCGCGGCACGGTGTTTTTCACCCAGGCCGTTCTGGTGTCGATGCTGACCGATCCGGCCGATGTGACGCCGCGGTCGATCATCAACATCACCTCGGTTTCGGCGACGATGAGTTCGCCGGAGCGGCTCGACTATTGCATGACCAAGGCCGGGCTTGCCGCCTTCAGCCAGGGGCTGGCGCTACGGCTCGCCAATACCGGAATCTCGGTCTTCGAGATCCGGCCGGGCATCATCCGCTCCGACATGACCGCGGGCGTCTCGGCGAAATACGACACTCTGATCGATGGCGGGCTGGTGCCGATGCGCCGTTGGGGCGAGCCGGCGGATATAGGCAACATGGTGGCCGGTCTCGCCGGTGGCAAATTCGGCTTTGCCACGGGTTCTGTCATCCAGGCGGATGGCGGCCTTTCGATCGGCCGACTCTAGGAAACAGGCAGGACTTACAGACGCTCGCAAGCGGGCAGGGTTTGGAGTTATCACGTCGAAAACTTGGAACGTTCCAAATGGCGGCGGCGGAGGAAAACAGGGAATGAGCTACGACTACATCATCACCGGTGCCGGCCCGGCCGGCTGCGTTCTTGCCAACCGCCTCTCCGAGGATCCGTCGGTGCGCGTCCTGCTGCTGGAGGCCGGCGGCGGCGACTGGAATCCGCTGTTCCACATGCCGGCCGGCTTTGCCAAGATGACCAAGGGGGTGGCCAGCTGGGGCTGGGAGACCGTGCCGCAGAAGCACATGAAGGGCAGGGTGCTGCGATATACCCAGGCCAAGGTCATCGGCGGCGGCTCCTCGATCAATGCCCAGCTCTATACCCGCGGCAATGCCGCCGACTACGATCTCTGGGCTTCCGAGGACGGCTGCACCGGCTGGGACTATCGCAGCGTACTTCCCTATTTCAAACGCTGCGAAGACAACCAGCGCTTTGCCGACGACTATCACGCCTATGGCGGCCCGCTCGGCGTCTCAATGCCGGTCTCTGCCCTGCCGATCTGCGACGCCTATATTCGGGCCGGCCAGGAACTCGGCATTCCCTACAACCACGATTTCAACGGCCGCCAGCAGGCGGGCGTCGGCTTCTACCAGCTTACCCAGCGCAACCGTCGCCGGTCGAGCGCGTCGCTTGCCTATCTCTCGCCGATCAAGGATCGACGTAATCTGACGGTCCGCGCCAGCGCGCGCGTCGCCCGTATCGTGCTTGAGGGCACCCGCGCCGTCGGCGTCGAAGTCGTCACGGGCAAGGGCAGCGAGATCATCCGGGCGGAGCGGGAAGTGCTTGTTTCCTCCGGCGCCATCGGTTCGCCAAAGCTCTTGCTACAGTCCGGCATCGGCCCGGCCGATCACCTGAAGTCGGTCGGCGTCTCGGTGAAGCACGACCTGCCCGGCGTTGGCGGCAACCTGCAGGACCACCTCGATCTCTTCGTCATTTCCGAATGCACCGGCGACCACACCTATGACGGTGTGGCGAAACTTCATCGTACGCTATGGGCCGGACTGCAATATGTGCTGTTCCGTTCCGGACCGGTGGCGTCCTCGCTCTTTGAAACCGGGGGCTTCTGGTATGCCGATCCCAATGCGCGCTCGCCGGATATCCAGTTCCATCTGGGGCTTGGCTCCGGCATCGAGGCGGGCGTCGAAAAGCTGAAGAACGCCGGCGTGACGCTCAATTCCGCCTATTTGCATCCGCGCTCACGCGGCACGGTCCGGCTTTCGTCCTCCGATCCGGCGGCAGCGCCTCTCATCGACCCCAACTATTGGGAGGATCCGCACGATCGCAAGATGTCGATCGAGGGGTTGAAGATCGCCCGCGAGATCATGCAGCAGGCGGCGCTGAAGCCTTTCGTGATGGCGGAACGTCTTCCCGGCAATTCGGTCATCAGCGATGAACAGTTCTTCGACTACGGCTGCGCCAATGCCAAGACGGATCACCACCCGGTTGGGACCTGCAAGATGGGGACGGACGCCATGGCGGTGGTCGACCTCGATCTCAAGGTGCGGGGGCTGGAGGGACTGCGCGTCTGCGACAGCTCGGTGATGCCGCGCGTTCCCTCTTGCAACACCAACGGGCCGACGATCATGATGGGGGAGAAGGGCGCCGACATCATTCGCGAGCGCCAGCCCCTGCCGCCTGCCATCTTTGCCCACGAACGTAACGACAGCCGCCCGCGCGCCCGCGCCGATATCCGTTGAGGTCCCCATGATCCGCCATTGCGTCTTCATCCGCTTCCGCCCCGAAATCTCCGAGGAGGAGAAAGCAACGATCTTCGACGAGATCGTCGCGCTGAAATCACGGTTGCCGGGTTTCATGGCAGCCCATATCGGTGGCAATGTCAGCCCGGAAGTGGGCATGGACAAGGGCCATGGCCTAGGTTTCATCGTCGACTTCACCGATGCGGCGGCCCGCGACGCCTACCTGGAAGACGAGGCGCACCGCAAGACCGGCGCCAAGATCGTCGCTGCGGCCGAAGGCGGCGTTGCCGGTATCTTCGTCTACGACCTCGAAATTGCCGATTGAGTGACGATCATGCTCGAAGCGCGCCCGTTCCTGACCCGGCTATTCGAGGAAGCCGTAAGAGCCGCCGACCCCTATGAGGCAATCAAGGCGCATCTGCCCGATCCGCCAAAGGGGCGGACCGTGGTCGTCGGCGCCGGCAAGGCGGCGAGCCAGATGGCGGCCGCCTTTGAGCGGCTCTGGAAGCATCCGTTGCGCGGGACGGTGGTGGCACGACACGGCCCGATCGAACATTGCGAGCGGATCACGGTGCTGCAATCGGCCCACCCTGTGCCGGACGAAGCCGGCCTCGCGGCCTCGAGCGTGCTGCTTTACGCCGTCTCCAACCTGACAGCCGACGATCTCGTGGTTGCGCTGGTTTCCGGCGGCGGCTCGGCCCTGCTGCCGGCGCCGCCTGAAGGCTTGACGCTTGCCGACGAGATTGCGGTCAACAAAGCGCTCCTTGCTTCCGGTGCACCGATCTCAGCGATGAATGTGGTCCGCAAGCACGTGTCGCGCATCAAGGGCGGTCGGCTCGCTGCGGCGGCTTTCCCGGCGCGTGTCGTCACCCTGGTGGTCTCCGACGTGCCCGGCGACAATCCGGCCTTCGTCGCCTCGGGTCCAACCGTTCCGGATCGCAGCACGCCGGCGGAGGCACTTGATATCGTTGCTCGTTACCGCATGGCGCTGCCCGATGGGGTGATGGCGCATCTGCGCTCGGAAGCGGCAAGAGCGCCTGATCCGGACGATCTGCGTTTTGCCGGACATGAATGCCACGTGATCGCCTCGGCGAGCGTGTCGCTGGAGGCGGCCGCGGCTAAGGCGCGCGAACTCGGTATCGAGGCGCATATTCTATCCGATGCGATCGAGGGAGAGGCGCGTGATATCGGCCGCATGCATGCGGCGCTCGCTCGTGAAGTGGCGCTCAGGAGCCGCCCCTTCGAGAAGCCGGTGGTGCTGCTTTCCGGCGGCGAGACGACGGTGACGATCTCAGGCAAGGACTACGGCAAGGGTGGGCGCAACAGCGAATTGCTGCTGTCGCTGGCGCTCGATATCGATGGCGTTGCGGGCATTGATGCGCTTGCGGCGGATACGGATGGCATCGACGGTTCCGAGGACAATGCCGGCGCCTTTGCCGACGGTGAGAGCATAACCCGCATGCGGGCGGCCGGCATCGATCCGCGCCTGCACCTCGCCCGCCATGATGCCTGGTCGGCCTTTGCCGCGAGTGGTGATCTCTTCGCGCCCGGACCGACCGGAACGAACGTCAACGATTTCCGGGCGCTGCTGATCCGCTAGGACGCGGCTTTCTCGCAGAGATGTTAGCCGGATTCGGCGCCGCATGTGAAATGCAAACGCCGCCGCCGATATCCGCGGCGGCGGCGCTGTTTTGACTTGCTTCGCTTTGACTTACTTGGCGCGCTTCAGCGCATCGCCAAGGATCGAAACGATCTCGGCGAAATGCTTCTCTTCGGCGATCAGCGGCGGCGAGAAGGCGATGATGTCGCCGGTGACGCGGATCAGCAGACCCTTTTCGAAGCAATCGACGAAGACGTCATAGGCGCGGGCGCCGACAGCGCCGTCGCGCGACTGCAGCTCGATGCCGGCAATCAGGCCGATCGTGCGGATGTCGATGACGTTTGGCAGGCCCTTCATGGAATGCATGGCATCGTGCCAGGCGTCCTGCAGCTCGACAGCGCGGGTCATCAGGCCCTCGTCGCGGTAGATGTCGAGCGTGGCGATGCCGGCGGCGCAAGCGGCCGGGTGGCCGGAGTACGTGTAGCCGTGGAAGAGCTCGATCGCGTTTTCCGGACCATGCATCAGAGCATCGTGCACCTTGCGGCTGGCAAAGACAGCGCCCATCGGGATCGCGCCGTTGGTAAGCCCCTTGGCGGTCGTCACCAGATCGGGCGTGACGCCGAAGAAATCCGTCGCAAAGGGGGCGCCCAAGCGGCCGAAGCCGGTGATGACTTCGTCGAAGATCAGGAGGATGCCGTGCTTGTCGCAGATGGCGCGCAGGCGTTCCAGGTAACCCTTCGGCGGGATGAGCACGCCGGTCGAGCCGGCGACCGGTTCGACGATGCAGGCGGCGATGGTTTCGGCGCCGTGCAGCGCCACCAGCCGCTCGAGATCATCGGCAAGTTCGGCGCCGTGCTCCGGCTGGCCCTTGACGAAGGCGTTCTTGGCGAGGTCGTGGGTGTGGCGAAGGTGGTCCGAACCGGGAAGCTGCGGGAAGACGCGGCGGTTGTTGAGGATGCCGCCGACCGAAATGCCGCCAAAGCCGACACCGTGATATCCACGCTCACGGCCGATCAGGCGGGTGCGGGTGCCCTGGCCAATCGCGCGCTGGTAGGCGATCGCGATCTTCAGGGCGGTGTCGACCGATTCCGAGCCGGAGCCGGTGAAGAACACGCGGTCAAGCTTCTGGCCCTCAGGACCCGGAGCGATCTCGGCGAGACGTTCGGCGAAATCGAAGGCGATCGGGTGGCCCATCTGGAAGGAGGGCGCGAAATCCATGGTCGACAGCTGGCGCTCGACGGCAGCGGCAATCTGGCGGCGACCATGGCCGGCGTTGACGCACCAGAGGCCGGCGGTGCCGTCGAGGATCGTGCGGCCATCGGTGCTGGTGTAGTGCATGCCCTCGGCCGAGGCGAGCAGGCGCGGTGCCTGTTTGAACTGCCGGTTGGCGGTAAAGGGCATCCAATAGCTGTCGAGTACGGGAGCGTTGGGTTTGGTGTGCTGGTTCATGGCATCCTCCTGAGGTCGGCGATTGACGCCATGATTTGATTTGCCAAACAAGTCCTTTTCTGCTGTCACTTAACTCATTGAATTTCATCGGGTCGATGCAGTGTATTTGCGCTATTTCGAACAACCTGAACACCAAGGTTTGATCTGCATGACAGTCGACATCGGAAACCGGCTTCGTCATCTGAGGCTGATGCACAATCTGTCGCAACGCGAACTCGCCAAGCGCGCCGGCGTCACCAACTCGACGATCTCGCTGATCGAATCGAACGCCTCCAATCCGTCCGTCGGGGCTCTGAAGCGCATCCTCGACGGTATTCCGATCGGGCTTGCGGAGTTCTTCTCCTTCGAGCCGGAGAAGCCGCGCAAGGCGTTTTATGCGGCGGAGGAACTGGTCGAAATCGGCAAGGGGCCGATTTCCTACCGGCAGATCGGCGAGAACCTCTTTGGCCGCAGCCTGCAGATCCTGAAGGAATGTTACCAGCCGGGCGCCGACACCGGAAAGGTGCCGCTGGTGCATGATGGCGAGGAGGGAGGCATCGTACTCTCGGGCCGCATCGAGGTCACCGTCGATGACGAGCGGCGGATACTGGGGCCGGGGGATGCGTATTACTTTGAGAGCCGGCGGCCGCATCGCTTTCGCTGCGTCGGGCCGGTGCCTTGCGAGGTGATCAGCGCCTGTACGCCGCCGACGTTTTGAGGACGGACGGCGCCGGGGCGCCGTCCGCAGTACGTTACGAAAGCCGCGCGCAGGCGTCGGCGATGCGCTTGAGTGCTTCCTTCAGTTCCGCTTCCGACGTCGCATAGGAGATGCGGAAGAACGGCGACAGGCCGAAGGCCGAGCCTGGAACGACGGCCACGTGGGCATCGTCGAGCAGGTAGGCGCAGAAGTCCGTATCCGTCTCGATCGTCTTGCCCGAGGGTGTGACCTTGCCGAGCATGCCGGCGCAGCCGGAGAAGGTGTAGAAGGCACCTTCCGGAACGCGGCAGTCGAGACCGTCGATGGCGTTGAGGCCATGGACGACCAGGTCGCGGCGACGCTGGAAGCTGGCCGTGCGTTCCATCAAGAATTCCTGCGGCCCGGTGAGCGCGGCGACGGAAGCGGCCTGGCTGACGGAGGAGGGGCAGGAGGTTGCCTGGCTCTGGACCACGGCCATAGCCTTGATCAGGTCACGCGGTCCGCCAGCATAACCGATGCGCCAGCCGGTCATGGCATAGGCCTTGGAGACGCCGTTGACCGTCAGAGTGCGGTCTTTCAGGCGCGGCTCGAGCTGGGCCGGGGTGACGAAGCGAAAGCCGTCATAGACGATGTGCTCGTACATGTCGTCGACCAGCAGCCACACATGTGGATGCTTCAGGAGCACGTCGAGCAGCGGCCGGTAGTCGGCAGCGCTGTAGGCGGCACCCGAGGGGTTCGACGGCGAATTCAGGAGCACCCAACGCGTCCTCGGCGTGATTGCCGCTTCGAGCTTGTCGGCTGTCAGCCGGAAGCCCGAGGAGGCGTCGCAGGGGATCAGAACCGGCTTGCCTTCGCAGATCTGGACGATATCCGAATAGGAGGTCCAGTAGGGCGTCGGGATGATCACCTCGTCGCCGGGATTGATCGACGCCATCATGGCGTTGAACAGGATCTGCTTGGCGCCGGTTGCCACCGTGATCTCGTCTTGCTCGTAGGCAATGCCGTTTTCACGCTGGAACTTTTCGCGGATCGCCTTCTTGAGGTCCGGCGTGCCGTCGAGTGCGGTGTACTTGGTTTCGCCGCGCTTGATCGCCTCGCAGGCGGCGTCCTTGACGTAGTCGGGCGTGTCGAAGTCCGGCTCGCCAGCGCCGAGAATGATGACCGGCTTGCCTTCGCGCTTCATGGCTTGCGCGCGGGCGCCGATTTTCAGGATTTCGGAGACTCCGATCGAGGAGATCCGCGAGGCGGGCTGAAAGCCCGCCTCCTTGACCGTTTGGTTGATGGTCATGGTCGAATCCTACTTAAGTGCGCCGATTATTCGATGTCGAACGACACGCCCTGCGCCAGCGGCAGAGCCTTCGAATAGTTCACCGTGTTGGTGGCGCGGCGCATGTAGGCCTTCCACGAGTCCGAGCCGGATTCGCGACCGCCGCCGGTTTCCTTCTCACCGCCGAAGGCGCCGCCGATTTCAGCACCCGAGGTGCCGATGTTGACGTTGGCGATGCCGCAATCCGAGCCGTCGACCGCCAGGAAGCGTTCGGATTCCTGCATGTCGCGGGTGAAGATCGAGGACGACAGGCCGGCCGCGACCGCATTGTGGTCGGCAACGACGGCGTCGAAGTCGCTGTACTTCATGACGTAGAGGATCGGCGCGAAGGTCTCTTCGAGCACCGGGCCAGCCTGCTTCGGCATTTCGACGAGGGCCGGCTTGGCATAGTAGCCGTTATCATAGCCGAGCTCGACGCGTTCGCCGCCGGTGACGGTGCCGCCATGCGACTTGGCTTCGCCGATTGCCTTCTGCATGCTGTCGAAAGCAGCCTTGTCGACGAGCGGGCCGACGAGGGCGGTCGATTCCAGCGGGTTGCCGACCGATACCGAGCCATAGGCCTTCTTCAGACGCGGAACGAGCTGGTCGTAGACGCTCTCGTGCACGAAGAGACGACGCATGGTGGTGCAACGCTGGCCGGCCGTGCCCATGGCGCCGAAGGCGATGGCGCGCAGCGCCATGTCGAGATCGGCCGACGGGCAGACGATGCCGGCATTGTTGCCGCCGAGTTCGAGGATGGCGCGGGCAAAACGCTTGGCAAGGCGCGGGCCGACGTCGCGGCCCATGCGGGTGGAACCGGTCGCCGAAACGAGCGGAACCTTCGGGTTGTCGACGAGGACTTCGCCGACGGTGCGGTCGCCGATGAGAACCTGCGACAGGCCTTCCGGCGCATCGCCGAAGCGGGCGAGTGCACGCTCGAAGATTGCCTGCGAGGCAAGCGCCGTGAGCGGGGTCTTTTCCGACGGCTTCCAGACGACGGAGTTGCCGCAGACGAGCGCCAGCGCCGTGTTCCACGACCAGACGGCGACCGGGAAGTTGAAGGCCGAGATGACGCCGACGACGCCGAGCGGATGCCAGGTTTCCATCATGCGGTGGCCGGGGCGCTCGGTGGCGATCGTCAGGCCGTATAGCTGGCGGGAAAGACCGACGGCGAAATCGCAGATGTCGATCATTTCCTGGACTTCGCCGAGGCCTTCGGAGGTGATCTTGCCGGCTTCGATCGAAACCAGGCGGCCGAGGTCGGCCTTGAAGGCGCGCAGTTCTTCGCCGAGCAGGCGGATCAGTTCGCCGCGCTTCGGTGCCGGAACCAGGCGCCAGGCCTTGAAGGCTTCATGAGCCTTTTCGATCTTGGCGGCGGCTTCCGCGGCCGAAACCGTCTTGAGGTTGCCGATCTTTTCGCCGGTGACCGGGCTGTAGGACGGCATGTCGCCGCCGGTGTAGAGTTCCTTGGCGACGCCCATCTTCTCGAGAAGCGCTGCGGCTTCCTTGGTCACGTCGACTTTTTTGGTTGCGATGTTCATGGTCTGACTCCCGTTTTCCTGGCTTGACCTATCCGAAGCGCACGCTGCCGAGCTTTCCCGGCGAGGTGAGCGTCTTCAGGCCTGCGGCCATGTCCTTGAGTTTGTCTGGTGTATAAATGTCGTAATAGACCTGGTTGCGGCGGCCGATCGCATGTTCCGCGCTGAAGCTGCCGTGATACTCCTCAACGGCGACCGCGAAAACCCATTCGCGCAGCCGCGGTTCGAAGGTCTCGTCCTTGAGAAGGTCGCTGTCCTTCGGCACGACGAGGTTGAAGTGCACGCCGCCGTCGCCGATATGGCCGAAGTCGCAGACGGTCACATCAGGGAATTTCGCCGGCATTTCGGCCTTCATATGGTCGCAGAAGGCCATGATGTCACCCCTCCGGAAGGAGACGTCGAAGGCGATCAGCTTACCGAGATGCTTGACGCCCTCGGACAGCGCATGGCGCAGCGCCCAGATCTCGTGCGGCGGGCCGACGAAGGCATCGGCGAGGGGTGCCGATTCCATCTCCCAGATCTCGGCGAGAGCCGATTCCAGCACGGCGTCGAGCGACTGTTCGCCCTCGCGGGGTGCCCAGGTGCGGCTGATCTCGGCGAGGATGACATAATCAGGAACGTTGCCGCCTTGGAAGGGGTTCTTCAGCGACGGCACATGGGCGAAGGCGGCCGTGACGGCGTTCCTCGACATGCCCTCGAAGGCCGAGAGATAGGCGCCGAGCCGCTCTTCCATGGCTCGGAGCAACGGCAGTACATGGGCGCCGCTTGCCGGAACGAGCAGCGCGGTTGCCGTCTGTTGCGGCAGGCGTTCTAGGTTCAGCACGCATTCGGTGACGATGCCGAAGGCGCCCGAAGTGCCGATAAAGAGCTGCTTCCAGTCAACGCCGGTGTTGTTCTTGCGCAGGTCGCATTGCAGGTCGAGCACGGTGCCGTCCTCGTCTGCGAGAACGACCTTGAGCCCGAGGGTGTTGCGGCGCACGTCGCCATATTTCAGAAAGCGCGAACCGCCGGTATTGGTGGCGATCATGCCACCGATACGCGGGTCGGCGCCGAGATCGATCGGGAAGAACAGGCCGTGCTCTTCCAGGCGCCGGTTGAGATCGGACAGCCGAAAGCCGGCGTCGAGCCGCACCGACCGATTGTCGAGGTCGAGCTCGAAGCGCTTCGCCAGCCGGTCGAGGCTGAGCACGGCCTCGTCGCCCGATTGATCCGGGGTCGAGCCGGAAACGAGCCCGGTGTTGCCGGATTGCGGGATGAGCGCTATGCCGTTCGTGACGCAATAGGCGACTGCAGCAGAGACTTCTTCCGTCGTTGCCGGCCGCAGCACGAGCGAGGTCCGGCCGCGATCGTAGCGCGCGCCGGTCTCGTAGGCTTCCAGGTCTTCAGGACGCGTAACGACCCCCTTGTTTCCAAGGATGTCGGCGAGCGCGTCGATGTGCCGTTTGTCGATCATCAGAAAAGCATCATTCCGCAGCGATCGCGCCGGTCAAGGCCCGGATGCAGCTTTCGATCGAAGCCTGCTCAATGCCGGCATAGTGATCGAACTCGTTGAGCACGGTGGCGCCGAGATCGCTTTCGAAGCGCTTCTGGTTCGGGCTCGCGACGAAGTCCTGCTGGGCGCCGTCGCCGAGGTTCGACTGGAAGATACCCGCGGCGCTGACCGGCAGGAAGTCTTCGTAGACGATCGCGTCGAACTGGACGAGACCGCTCGCGATCAGCGCTTCGATGTCACGCGCCGGGGAGACGCCGGCCTTGCGGCCTTTCTCCGTCAGCGAGTAGCTGAAATAGCCGAGGCCGGCTTCGCGGATGCCGGCCCAAGTGTCCGGGAAGGGTTCGAAGGCCTTGGCGAGGGCCGCTTCGTATTCGCGGGCATTGGAGCCGTCGGCGGCCGGGCGGACGATCTTGCGCGAGGCGTCGAGCAGGTCGTCATAGAGTGCACGACCCTTCGGGGTCAGCGCGATGCCGCGCTGCTCGATCTCGCCGAAACGGGCGGTGTGGGAGCCGGCCTTCCAGGCGCCGTCGGCATCCTTGAAGGAAACCGGTTCTTCCAGCGCCTTGAACGAGGTCTGGCGCAAAAGGATCGGGCACTTGCGGGTCGGCGGGCCCTCGACGACGGCCTTCGGTGCGATCTCGTATTCCGGCATCAGCGCCTGCACCTTGTCGATGTCGAGCGTGCGCGGCGTCAGGTGATTGATGTGCGGACCCTTGAAGGAAACGACGTCGGCGATCAGACGATGGGCGTCGTGCAGACGCTTGTACATGTCGGCGCTGACATTGGCCTTGTCGTGCCAGCGGAAGGTTTCGAGCACTTCCGAGACGAAACGCTCAGCGTCGGCTTTGTCGAGACCGCCGTCACGTTCAGCCTTTTCGGTCAGTTCGACAGCGACGGGCGTAAAGATCCGGCGCTCGGCGAGGATCGCCTGTGACTCGGCGCGCAGGCTCTCGTCAGCGATCAAGTCCAGGCGCAGAAGCGAGGTGAAAACGCGGAAGGGATTGCGCTTCAGAGCGGCGTCACCAACGGGGCGGAAGGCCGTCGAGTGCACCGGCACACCGGCAGTCGACAGGTCGTAGTAGCCGACCGGGTACATGCCCATGACGGCAAAGACGCGACGCATCATCGATAGCTCGGCGGGCGTGCCGAGGCGGATCGCGCCGTGGCGTTCCTCGGAGATACGGTCGAGCGAATCGGTGGCGTCGAGGCGCTCCTTCAGGAGCGGGTCGGCGGCGAGCGTATCGTCGTTCACCTTGGCGACCAGTTCCATCAGCGTGCCGTAGGCCGGCACCTCGTCGCGGTACATGACCGACATGGCTGCGGAAAAGGCCGAACGGATGTCGTCGGCCGATACGAAACTATTCTCTTTCACTGGGGCTCGCCTCGCGCTATGGGTGAAGGACAAGGTCATTCTCATTTCGGATCATATCCGATCGAACTGGCCATTGATCGCGTTGCTTCTGACTATGTTGATGCGAGGCTGGAATGAAGTTAAGCCGCAGGCTGGTTCCCGACGTGACGACGCTGCAGGCGTTCGAATGCGCGGCGCGACACGGCAGCTTCACGCAGGCCGCTGCCGAGCTGAACCTTACCCAAAGCGCCGTCAGCCGGCAGATCAAGGATCTCGAAAACCAGCTCGGCGTGCTTTTGTTCGAGCGCGTGCGCCAACGGGTGATCCTGTCGGATGCCGGCCAGAAGTTCCTGCCCGAGGTTCGCCGTCTCCTCAATCAGACCGAGGAGCTGATGGTGCGCGCCATGGCTTCGGCGCGGGCGGACTCGACGCTCTCGATCGCGTCGCTGCCGACTTTCGGCAGCCGCTGGCTGGTGCCGCGCCTTCCCGACTTCCTCAAGCGCCATCCGGATACGGTGCTGAACATCGCCTCCCGTTCCGCGCCCTTCGATTTCGACGAGCAGAACTTCGATCTCGCCATTCACTACGGCCAACCGGTCTGGGCGCGCGCCACCTGCAGCTATCTGTGCAGCGAGATCATCGTGCCCGCTGCGAGCCCTGCCCTGTTGGCGAACCATCCGATCGAGACCCCCGAGGATCTCGTCGCCGGCCCATTGCTGCATCTCGCCACGCGGCCGAAGCTCTGGGCGCAATGGTTCGAGGCCAACGACATGGACGGCCGCGGCGCCTATCGCGGCAACCGTTTCGACCAGTTCTCCATGGTGATCGAAGCGGCGACGGCGGGGCTCGGTTTCGCGCTGCTGCCACGTTACCTGATCGAGCAGGAAATTGCCGCCGGCACGCTCAGCATCGTGCTCGATCGGCCGATGAAGACGGAAAACAGCTATTATCTGGCCGTGCCCGAGGGTAAGCTCGAAAACCCCATCAGCCTGGCCTTCCGGGAGTGGATCACCGAGCAAGTGGGCTGAGCGGATCGACGCTTTTCTACAAATCGAGGGAACCTTCCTCGCCGCTTCACGTTTCGCCTCGTCTGCCATTCGCGATGAAGCTTGAGAAGAGGGCAATTGAGAGAGCTGTATCGAAGTGCCATTGGGGGCGCGCGCAGCGGCCGGTTTCGGCTTGATTCGTTTGTGCGCAAATCGTCCGAACTTGTATGAGCAATCCTTGCAAGCTGTTGGCACCACGGCTAAAAAATGCCATTTTCATGCATCACCGCGGCCTTGAAAACCAATGCGCCGCCGGCTTTGCGATCTCCGATGCCCAGTCGAGGGCGGTGCCTGTTACCGCCAATTCCCCACATGCGGGAATTTGACGGTGGATGGGAGGACACATGACCGTGTCTAGCAATGCGCCGGCTCAGCCTGACTTCTCAGGTCCGCAGCCAACCCGGCAACCCCAAGAGGACCGGGCCGATCAACCCCGGTTGGATTCAGAACCCGTACCCATGCAGCTTCAAACAACGCCGCCCACCTCTCCGCGCGAACCGGAAGCAAAGCAGATCGATTACAACGATTCGATCCGCGCCACCTTCTTCTCGATGGAGGACCTCCGGCAATGCGGCGAGGATCTCGCAGTGAAGGGTGCCTCCTCGCTGCCGGGATTCTTCCCGTTCGAGTTCCGGCCGCGGCATCGCGAAAACGAGAGCGAGATCCTGCGCGTCTACCGCGCGACCGCTGCGGACGTGGAAGCCGGGGCGACGATCACGCCGGCCGCCGAATGGCTGCTCGACAACCACCACGTCGTCGAAGAGGCGATCCAGGAGGTCCGGCGCGATTTCCCGCGTCGGTTCTATCGCCAGCTGCCGACGCTTTCGGTTTCCGGTACGGTGATCCCGCGCACCATGGCGCTCGCCTGGCTCTATGTCGCCCACACCCACAGCACGGTGACGCGCGATAGCATCACGGCGATGGTCGAAGGCTTCCAGAAGCACGACACCTTCAAGATCGGCGAACTCTGGGCGCTGCCGTCGATCCTGCGCTTCGTGCTGATCGAGAACCTCCGCCGGATCGCCATCCGCGTCGAGCGCTCGCGCGGCATGCGCCGAAAGGCGAACGACATTGCCGACCAGATCATCCGCCTGAACGATCCGGAGAAATATCGGGCGCTGCTTGCGGAATCGGAAGCGCTGGCTGCCGACAACACCTTCGTCGCGCAACTGCTCTACCGCACGCGTGACGGCTCGCAGACCTCCGGTGCCGTCATCGGCTGGATCGAGGAACAGCTTGAGAGGCGCGGCAGCGACGTCGAAAACGCGCTGGTCGCCGAACAGAACCGCCTGTCGTCCGGCAATGCGACGATGAGCAACATCATCCGCAGCCTGCGCGAAATCGACGATACCGACTGGGCTGTCTGGTTCGAAAGCGTCAGCAAGATCGACGCGGCGCTACGCGAGGGCTCCGACTATGCGGCGCTCGATTTCGGCTCGCGCAACAAGTATCGCGACACGATCGAGAAGCTCGCGCGTCGTTCCGGTCACAGCGAATACGAGGTGACGCAGATCGCCATCGAGATGGTGCGCGAGGCGGAGACTGCGGCCGAGACCGAAGTGCCGCTGCAGGAGCCGAACGTCGGATCCTTCCTCGTCGGCAAGCAGCGCAAGGTGCTCGAGAAGAAGATCGGCTATCGACCGTCGCTGCTGCAGACCATCATCCGTATCAGCCGCAAGCTCGACTGGTTCGCGATCGCCGGCCCGAACATCCTCTTGACGATCCTGGCGATGATCGCCGTCTATTCCTTCGTCAGTCCGATGGATATTCCGAACGGCGCGAAGCTGATCATGCTGCTTCTGTTCGCGCTGCCGGCGTCCGAAGGCGCGATGGGCCTGTTCAACACGCTGGTGACGCTGTTCGTCAGACCATCGCGACTTGTCGGCTATGAATTCCTCGACGGAATTCCCGAGCATGCCCGCACCCTCGTCGTCGTACCTTGCCTGATTGCCAAGCGCGACCATGTCGACGAACTCGTGCGCAATCTCGAAGTGCACTACCTCGCCAACCCGCGCGGCGAGATTTATTTCGCGCTGCTCAGCGACTGGGCCGATAGCAAGGTTGAGGAGTCGAGCACCGATTCCGATGTGCTCGACTACGCCAAGCGCGAGATCGCTCAGCTTTCGGCGCGCTACGCCTATGATGGCAAGACGCGCTTCCATCTCCTGCATCGCCGCCGCCTGTTCAACGAGCAGGAAGGCGTGTGGATGGGTTGGGAGCGCAAGCGCGGCAAGCTGCACGAACTGAACATGCTGCTTCGCGGCGACCGCGACACCTCGTTCCTGCAGGGCGCCAACACGGTGCCGGACAACGTGCAGTACGTGATGACGCTCGATTCCGACACGCGCCTGATGCGCGATGCGGTGACGAAGCTCGTCGGCAAGATCTACCATCCGATCAACCGTCCGGTGGTCGACCCTAAGACACAGGACGTGATCGCCGGCTACAGCCTGCTGCAGCCCCGCGTGACGCCGTCGCTGACAACGGGCAGCGAAGCTTCCGCCTTCCAGCGTATCTTCTCGGCCAACCGCGGCATCGACCCCTATGTCTTCACCGTTTCCGACGTCTACCAGGACATCGCCGGCGAAGGCAGCTTCACCGGCAAGGGCCTCTACCATGTCGACGCCTTCGAGGCGGCGCTGAAGGGCCGGATCCAGGAAAATGCCGTTCTCAGCCACGATCTGCTCGAAGGTTCCTATGTGCGTTGCGCGCTGGTAACCGACGTCGAGCTCGTCGAGGACTTCCCGACCCGCTACGAGGTCGAGATGTCGCGCCAGCATCGCTGGGCGCGTGGCGACTGGCAGCTGCTGCCCTACATCTTCAATTTCTCGAACGGGCTGTCGATGCTCGGGCGCTGGAAGATGTACGACAACCTGCGTCGCTCGCTGATCCCGCTTGCCTGGCTCGTCGCCTCGGTGATGGGCTGGTACTACATGGAGCCCACCGAGGCGCTGATCTGGCAGATTGTCCTGATCTTCAGCTTGTTCGTGGCCCCGACCCTGTCGCTGATCAACGGCCTCCTGCCGCGCCGCAACGACATCGTCGCCCGCGCCCACCTTCACGCGGTGCTGACGGAAGTCCGCGCTGCCAATGCACAAGTGGCGCTCCGCATCGTCTTCATCGCCCACAATGCGGCGATGATGGGCGACGCGATCGCGCGCTCGCTCTACCGCACCTTCGTCAGCCGCAAGCTGATGCTCGAATGGCGCACGGCCGCGCAGGTGCAGAGTGCCGGCCACGGCACGATTGGCGATTACTACCGCGCGATGTGGATCGCGCCGGCGCTTTCGGCGCTTTCGCTGGCGCTTGCCGCGATCTCCGACACCGGCCTGCCGTTCATCGGCATTCCCTTCGCGTTGCTCTGGGCGCTTTCGCCTGCGGTCGCCTGGTTCGTCAGCCAGTCGGCCGAAACCGAGGACCAGCTCGTCGTCTCCGATGAAGCGATCGACGAGATGCGCCTGATTGCCCGGCGCACCTGGCGCTATTTCGAGACCTTCGTGACCGCCGAGCAGCACTTCCTGCCGCCGGACAACTTCCAGGAAACGCCGCAGCCGGTCCTGGCCGAGCGCACCTCGCCGACGAATATCGGCGTCTACCTGCTGTCGGTGATGTCGGCACGCGATTTCGGCTGGATCGGCTTCGAGGAGACGATCAACCGGCTGGAGCAGACGATCGCCACCATCGACCGCCTGCCGAAGTATCGCGGCCACCTGTTCAACTGGTATCGGACGAACACGCTCGACACCATGGAGCCGCGCTACATCTCGTCGGTCGACAGCGGCAACCTTGCCGGTCACCTGATTGCCGTATCGTCGATGTGCCGCGACTGGGCCGAGGCGCCGTCGGCGCATGTCCAGGGCAGCCTGGACGGCATCGGCGACGTGGTGGCGATCCTCCAGGAGGTGTTGCGCGATCTGCCCGACGACCGCAAGACGGTCCGGCCGCTGCGTCGCCTGATCGAGGAACGCATCGTCGGCTTCCAGAACGCGCTTGCCGCGGTCAAGCGCGAGCGCGAGTTCGCGTCGATCCGGGTGATCAACCTCGCGGTGCTGGCGCGCGACATGCACAAGCTCACCGTCAACCTCGACCACGAGGTGCGCACGCCGCAGAGCACCGAAGTGACGAAGTGGGCAAATGCGCTCGTCAGCACCTGCGAAGCCCATATTTCCGACGGTGTCTTCGATCTCGGTGCGATCGAATCGTTGCGCCAGCGCCTGCTGGTGCTGAAGGATCGCGCCCGCGACATCGCCTTCTCGATGGATTTCGGCTTCCTGTTCCGGCCGGAGCGACGCCTGCTGTCGATCGGCTTCCGGGTCAACGCCAACGAGCTCGACGAGGCCTGCTACGACCTTCTCGCTTCGGAAGCACGTCTCACCAGCCTGTTTGCCATCGCCAAGGGCGACTTGCCGACGGAGCACTGGTACAAGCTCGGCCGTCCGATCGTGCCGATCGGCGCGCGCGGCGCGCTGATCTCCTGGTCGGGCTCGATGTTCGAATATCTCATGCCGCCGCTGGTGATGCAGGAGCGGCAGGGCGGTATCCTCAACCAGACCAACAATCTGATTGTGAAGGAGCAGATCAACCACGGCCGCCGTCTGGGCACGCCCTGGGGCATTTCGGAAGCCGCGTTCAACGCGCGCGACCACGAGCTCACCTACCAGTACACCAACTTCGGCGTGCCGACGCTCGGGCTCAAGCGCGGCCTCGGCCAGAACGCGGTCATCGCGCCCTACGCCTCGATCCTCGCCTGCATGTACGATCCGAAATCGGCGCTCGCCAACCTCGGACGTCTGCGCGAGGTCGGCGCACTCGGTGTCTACGGCTTCCATGATGCCGTCGACTTCACGCCGACGCGTGTGCCCGAGGGCCAGAAGTGTGCGGTCGTGCGCAACTACTATGCGCACCACCATGGCATGTCGATCGCGGCTGTCGCCAATGTCGTCTTCAATGGCCGTCTGCGCGAGTGGTTCCACGCCGATCCGGTGATCGAGGCCGCCGAACTGCTGCTGCAGGAAAAGGCGCCGCGCGACATCCCGATCATGAATGCCAAGCGCGAGCCGGAATCGGTCGGCAAGGGTCAGGACGATCTCCTGCGTCCGGAAGTCCGCATCATCGAGAACCCGCTGGCACAGGACCGGGAGACCGTGTTTCTCTCCAACGGCCATTACTCAGTCATGCTGACGGCCAACGGCGCCGGCTATGCCCGCTGGAACGGCCAGTCCGTCACCCGCTGGAAGCCGGATCCGGTCGAGGACCGCACCGGCACCTTCATCTTCCTGCGCGACACGACGACCGGCGATTGGTGGTCCGCGACATCGGAGCCGCGCCGTGCGGCCGGCGAGAAGGTGCTGACCCGCTTCGGCGACGACAAGGCCGAATTCGTCAAGACCGTCGGCGACCTCACCAGCGAGGTCGAGTGCATCGTCGCCACCGAACACGACGCCGAAGGGCGCCGGGTCATCCTGCTCAACACCGGCACCCAGGATCGCTTCATCGAAGTGACCTCCTATGCCGAGCCGGTGCTTTCGATCGACGAGGCCGACAGCGCGCACCCGGCCTTTTCGAAGATGTTCGTGCGCACGGAAATCAGCCGCCGCGGCGACGTCATTCGCGTCAGCCGCAACAAGCGCAGCTCCAGCGACCCGGACATGGAAGTGGCGCATCTCGTCACCGACAATGCCGGCAGCGATCGCCATACGGAAGCGGAGACCGACCGTCGCCGCTTCATCGGCCCGGGCCGGACGCTTGCCGAAGCTGCCGCGTTCGACACGGACGCAGTGCTTTCGGGCACGGACGGCTTTACGCTCGATCCGATCATGTCGCTGCGCCGCGTCGTTCGCGTGCCCGCCGGCAAGAAGGTCAGCGTCGTCTTCTGGACAATCGCTGCGCCGAGCCGCGAGGAGGTCGATCGCGCGATCGACCGCTATCGCCATCCGGAGACCTTCAACCAGGAACTCATCCACGCCTGGACCCGCAGCCAGGTGCAGATGCGCCATGTCGGCGTGACATCGCAGGAGGCCGCGAGCTTCCAGATGCTCGGCCGCTACCTCGTCTATCCGGACATGCATCTGCGTGCCGACACGGCGACGGTGCAGGCAGGCCTCGACTCCCAATCGAAGCTCTGGCCGCTGGCGATCTCGGGCGACTACCCGATCTTCTGCCTCCGCATCAACGACGACGGCGATCTCGGCATCGCACGTGAAGCGCTGCGCGCCCAGGAATATATGCGCGCCCGCGGCATCACCGCCGACCTCGTCATCATCAACGAGCGGGCCTCGTCCTATGCGCAGGATATGCAGCATGCGCTGGATTCCATGTGCGAGAACCTGAGGCTTCGCGGCCTTTCGGACGGCCCGCGCCAGCATATCTTCTCGGTGCGCCGCGACCTGATGGAACCGGAGACCTGGTCGACCCTGCTGTCGGCCTCGCGCGCCGTGTTCCATGCCCGCAACGGCACGATCTCCGACCAGATCGCCCGCGCCAACTCGCTCTATTCGCCGGCACCGGTGAAAGGTGTCGAGAAGAGCGGCGAGTTCGTGGGACCGCTTTTGGCGGCGCCGCAGGAGAAGGCAGACGTTGCCCCGGCCGAAATCAAGGGCGATGGCCTTTCCTTCTGGAACGGCTTCGGTGGTTTTGCCGAAGGCGGTCGCGAGTATGTCGTGCGTCTTCGTGGCGGCGAAGCGACGCCGCAGCCCTGGATCAACGTCATCTCCAACGAGCAGTTCGGCTTCCACGTTTCGGCGGAAGGCGCGGCCTTCTCCTGGAGCCGCAATTCGCGCGACTACCAGTTGACGCCGTGGACGAACGACACGGTCATCAACCGTCCGGGCGAGGCGATCTTCATCCGCGACATGGAGAGTGGTTCGGTATCGACGCCCTATGCGTCGCTCTCGCGTCGCCGCTCCGTCGTCTTCGAAACGGCGCATGGGCTCGGCTATTCGCGCTTCCGCAGCACCCAGGACGACCTCGAGATCGAGGCGACCCATACGGTTCACCGGAGCCT
Organism: Sinorhizobium sp. NFACC03; assembly: GCF_900103435.1. NCBI lineage: Bacteria > Pseudomonadati > Pseudomonadota > Alphaproteobacteria > Hyphomicrobiales > Rhizobiaceae > Sinorhizobium > Sinorhizobium sp. NFACC03. The sequence goes on along the minus strand of NZ_FMXF01000009.1, from coordinate 33,716 downwards.
GCCGGCAAAGCTCGTCCGCGTCTCGATCCGCAACCGTGCGACGACAGCGCGACGGTTGAGGCTCTACGGCTACAACGAATGGGTACTCGGCAACAATCGCGCCCGCTCGGCGCCCTTCATTCTCTCGAAATGGGATGAGGAGACAGCAGCGCTGGTCGCGACCAACCCCTACAGCATCGACTATGCCGGTCGTTCGGCGTTCTTCACCGCTGATGGCGGCCAGGCTGCCGGTTACACCGCGAGCCGGCGGGAGTTCTTGGGCTCGCTCGGCGGCATCCTCGTGCCGCAGGCGGTGCTTTCGGGTGCCGATCTCTCGGGTTCGGTCGACGTAGACGGCGACCCTTGCGCGGTCATTGCGTCCGATCTGACCATCGAACCCGGTGCCGAGCAGCAGGTCACCTTCATTCTCGGCGATGCCGACAATGAGGATCAGCTTCGTGCCGTACTCGGTGAGTTGCGTGAGACTGCATTCGACACGGTGCTCGGGGCGGCCAAGACGTTCTGGCGCGATTTCACCGATATCGTGAAGGTGGAAACGCCGGATCCGGCCTTCGACGCCATGATCAACAACTGGCTGCCCTACCAGAGCCTCGGTTGCCGCATCATGGCGCGCTCCGCCTTCTACCAGGCGAGCGGTGCCTTCGGCTTCCGCGACCAACTGCAGGACACGCTGGCTTTCCTGATCCACAGGCCGGAGCTTGCCCGGGCGCAGATCCTGAATGCTGCGGCTCGTCAGTTCGTCGAGGGCGACGTGCAGCACTGGTGGCTGCCGGGAACCGGCGCCGGCGTGCGCACGATGATATCCGACGACGTCGTCTGGCTCGCCCATGCCGTTACGCATTACTGCTCGGTGACCGGTACCTCCGACATCCTGAGAGAACAGATCGCCTTCATCAGCGGTCCGGCTCTCGAAGAGGGCCAGCACGACGCCTTCTACAAGCCTGAGATTTCCGAGGAGGTCGGCGACGTCTACGAGCATTGCGCCCGTGCGCTCGACCTCGCGATCAAGCGGACCGGCGAGAACGGCCTGCCGTTGATCCTCGGCGGTGACTGGAACGATGGCATGAACCGTGTCGGTGCTGCCGGAAAGGGCACCAGCACCTGGCTTGGATGGTTCCTCGCAGGCACGCTCCGCGGCTTCCTGCCTTACGCTCGCGAGCGTAAGGACCAGGCACGCGTCACCCGTTGGGAGGCGCATCTCGAAGCCCTGAAGAAGGCGCTCGACACCGCCGGCTGGGACGGCGACTACTATCGTCGCGGCTATTACGACGACGGCACGCCGCTCGGCACCAGCGAGGCGCTCGAGTGCCGGATCGATTCGATCGGCCAGTCCTGGAGCGTCCTCTCAGGCGAAGGCGACGAGCAGCGTTCGCTCAAGGCGATGGATGCGGTCATGGCCGAACTGGTCGATCCGGACCAGCACATCGTGCGGCTGTTCACGCCGCCGCTCGAGCGGACGTCGCAGGATCCAGGCTACATCAAGGCCTATCCGCCCGGCGTGCGCGAAAATGGCGGGCAATATACCCATGCGGCCACCTGGGTGGCGCTTGCCTTCGCCGAACAGGGCAGGGCGGAAGAAGCCTGGCGCGTCTTCCAGATGCTGAACCCGGTCTCGCATGCGCAGAGCCGCGAGGCGGCGGAACACTACCGCGTCGAGCCCTATGTCGTCGCCGCCGATATCTATGGCGAAGGCGATCTGGCGGGACGCGGCGGCTGGACCTGGTACACCGGTTCGGCTGGCTGGCTCTACCGCGTCGGCGTCGAAGGTATTCTCGGGATCCGCAGACAGGGCGACAAGCTGGTCATTCGGCCGGTGCTGCCGGCGGCCTGGGACGGCTACTCCGCAGAAGTGACGCTCAACGGCGCGCGGCACAAGATTTCGGTGCAGCGCGACCAGAAAAGTGGCGAGCCGATTGTCAGCATAAACAATAGTGTCACAAAAAACGCGCATGAAGGCATTTTGCTGTAACGGCCGGCATTGAAGACAGGATGAGACCGGCTTTGTTCCCGCAAGGGCAAGGCCGGTTTTTCTTTGCGGAAATGCGGGCGGCATGACCCCGACGGCCGGGTGTCGTGTCTTGGAGCGCCAGGCGTTCAGACGAACGCACAAAGGGCGCTCTAACACTTTGAAGCCAGAGCATCTTATCCGCTTCCAGTGACTTCACTTGAAAGCGGGATGCTCTAGATCATCGGAGCGGGATGGGGCGGAGAACTGCAACATGTTCCTCATCCCAGCTAGTTCATGGTGCCGGGCATCTCGCGCGTTTGAATGACGGCGCGGGCTGTCGGTGCCCGTTTCAACAGGGATGGGGCAGGGGCGCCAAATCCTGGAAAACGGACCGCATGCTGCAAAAGACTTTTCAGGGTGGTGTCAACCCGACGTCCGCCCGAATGGTTCCCAACGAGCGTGACACACGCCTCGACGTGTTCAGGGCGTTGTGCCTGCTGACGATCTTCGTCAACCACGTTCCGGGACAGTACCTCGAATATCTGACGCACAAGAACTTCGGCTTTTCCGATTCCGCCGAAGCCTTCGTGCTGATCTCCGGCCTGTCGGTCGGGATCGCCTATGGCGGCAAGTTCGCCGCCGGAGAACGGCTGGCGATGACGCTGAAAATCTGGCGCCGGGCGCTGGCGCTTTATGTCGCCCACATCATGACCAGCATCGTGACGCTGGCGATTTTTGCGGCCGGGGCGATCTATTTCGGCCGGCAGGATCTGATCGGCGAGATCAACATTCGGCCGATGGTGGAACAGACGGAACAGGGCATCGTCGCCATGGTGCTTCTGGGGTATCAGCTCGGCTACAACAACATCCTGTCGATGTATGCGGCGCTGTTCCTGATGCTGCCGGGTATTCTCTGGCTGAACGGCGTCAGCAAGAAACTGCTGCTGTCGCTGTCGGCCGCCCTGTGGCTCGCAGCAGGCATCTTCAAGTTCGTGCCGTCGAATTTCCTCGACGAGGGCTATTGGTTCCTCAATCCCTGGTCCTGGCAGTTCCTGTTCGTCATCGGCATCGTCATGATGACCTTCGTTCGCAATGGTGGATCACTCCCCCGATGGCCCTGGCTGATCGTCCTGTCGGGCGCTTATCTTGCGGTCTCCGCTGTCTGGGTACTCTTCTCCTTCTGGAGCATCGACCTTTCCTTCGGTCTTCCAGCGGTCTTGACCGGCTTTGACAAGACCTTCCTGTCGGGCCCCCGGCTGCTCCATGTGCTGGCGCTTGCCTACATCGTCGCCGTGACGCCTCGCATCAGCAACCTCGCCAAACTCGACAGCGATCATCCGCTCGCGGTTGTCGGGCGACACTCGCTGCCGATCTTCATCTTCGGCACGATCCTGGCGATGTCCGGCCAGGTGCTGCTGTTCGTCACCGGGAGAAACCCGATCTTCGGCAGCCTCTTCGTGCTCGTCGGCATCGGGCTGCATTTCGCCTATGCCTATTATCTCGAATGGTTGCGCGGCATTGCTACTGCAAAGCCGCTGCGGGCGGCGTAAGAGAACGCCGCCCCTGCTGGGCGACTAATTTCTGGAACCAAGGGCAAGGCGGCAGGCGAGCCCCGTGAATACGCCGGCGAGAAGATACTGCGGCAGCTTCGGGAAACGCCTGATGCCAGCGAGCCGCGCGCGCAGATGGCTGCCGACCAGGATGACCGAGCCGTTCACGAGGAAGCCGACCCGTTCAACACGGTCGCCAGCAGAAGCATCTGCGTGACCATCGACCCGCTCTTTGGGTTACGAACTGTGGGAGCAGCGCCAGTACGAAGAGCGCCATCTTCGGATTGAGCAGGTTCGTCATCAGCCCCTCGCCGAAGATCCGCCAGTTCGAAAGTCGCTTGAGCGTCGAAACCGGTGACGCGCTCGATGCGTTCGAGCGGACTGTCTTGTAGGCGAGGTACAGCAGATAGGCGCAGCCCGCCCAGCGCACGATCTCATAGGCAACCGGCAAGGTGACGAAGAGCTGGGAAAGACCGAGTGCTGCGGCCAGCGCGTGGCAATAGGTGCCGACTGCGATCCCGGCATAGGTGAGGAACCCGGCTGCGCGCCCCTGGCTCACGCTCCGAGAAGCGATGAGCAGCATGTCAGGGCCGGGCGTGGCGGTGAGCACGAGGCTTGCTGTGGCGAAAACTGCGATTGTGGAGATGTCCGGCATGATGACTCCTTTGGAATTGGGGCCGGAATTCCCGTCTACCAACAATCTCGAGAATGGCAAGGCTGGTCGACGCGACGTTGTCAGAAAGCCGAAAAGCAAAAAACCACCCGCGTTTGACCGCGGGTGGTTCGGTTCGTTCGCTTGACTTCAAGCGCGTGTCTTATGCCGCCGTGTGGCTCATGCGGACGTCTTCGTCCGTCAGGATGCCGCTGGCGCGCAAGAGGGCTGCGAAGCGGCCATTGCTCTGGCTGAGCTCGTTGAAACCGCCCATTTCGACGACACGGCCCTGATCCATGAAGATCACCAGGTCGGCCTCGCGCACCGTCGACAGGCGGTGTGCGATGATGAAGGTCGTGCGGTTCTTGCGCAGGGCATCGATCGCATCCTTCACGCGGGCCTCGGTTTCGACGTCGAGCGCGCTGGTCGCCTCGTCGAGCACCAGGATCGGCGCATTCTTGAGGATGGCGCGGGCGATGGCCACACGCTGGCGTTCGCCGCCCGACAGACGGTTGCCGCGTTCGCCGACCACCGTGTCGTAGCCGCCCGTCCGGCCCTCGATGAAGTCGCAGGCGGCGGCCGCTTCGGCGGCAGCCATGACTTCCTCGATCGTCGCATCGTCACGGCCGAGGCGGATGTTGTCCGAGATCGAACGGTTCATCAGGCCCGCATCCTGGAAGACGGTGGCGATCGAGCGGCGCAGCGACTTGCGCGTTACCTTCGAGATATCGTTGCCATCGATCAGGATCTGGCCGTCACGCGGATCGTGAACACGCTGCAGCAGGTTGACGAGCGTCGTCTTGCCGGCACCCGTCGGGCCGACGATCGCGATCGTCTGGCCGGCCTTGGCCGTGAACGAGACGTTGTGCACGCCCTGGTTCGTGTTGGCAAAATCGAAGGAGACGTTGCGGAACTCGACTTCGCCGACAGCTGGCGGCAGTTCAGTCGCGCCTGCCGGCTCGTCACGTTCGCGCACGGCGTCCTCGAGCTGGAAGAAGTCTTCGAGCTTGGCGCGGGCTTCGAAAATCTGCGTCACGAAGGCCTTCATCTGGTCGAGACGGCCGATCAGCAGGTTGGCAAAACCGATGAAGGCGATGACTTCGCCGACGCCGAGCTCGCCGCGCTGCACCAGCACGGTGCCGATGACGAGGATCGCCATCATCGAAATGGTGGAGGCGACGCGGTTCAGCGCGCTCGCCAGTGCCCACCAGTCGAGCACCGGGAACTGGGCGGAGATCAGCCGCTCGGTGAACTTCTTCAGCTCGCGGGTTTCAGCCTCGATGCGGTTGTAGCTGTGCACGACCGAGACGTTGCTGATGGCGTCGGAAACGTGGGAGAAAACCGTATGATAGTGGTTCTCGACCGAGGCCTGACCTTCCTTGGTGCGGCTCATCACCGCCTTGCTGATCATGACATAGGCCGCGCCGAGCACGAGAAGGACGAGCGAGAGGCGCACGTCCATGGCAAAGGCGGTCGGAATGAGCAGCATCAGCGCGACGGCCGTAGCCAGGTGCTGGCGCATGAATTCGAGCCAGAGACCGAATAGGGTTTCGCAGGCGCGCAACAGCGTGTGCAGCGCGTTGGACGTGCCGCGCTGGCTATGCCAGGCGAGCGGCATGGAAACGATCCGTCCAAAGGCTTCCGTCAGGAGCGTGGCGCGGCGGCCATGGGCCAGCCGGTCCGCCTCGCGGGCAACGAGCACGAAGGCGACGGTGTTGAAGACGCCGAGGCCAGCCCACATCAAAAGCATCGGCGTGACCTCGCCCTTCGACGAGATGGCGTCGATGATGCGCCCGAACAGGATCGGTTCGGCAATCGAGATGGCTGCCAGAACGACGTTGGCGAGGACGATCGCCGAGACACGAAACTTGTGAACCGCAAGATACTGGAGCGCTCTTGCATACACTTGGAACAATGACACTGTCTCACCCCTTCCGGGTACCGGATTTGACGCGCCGCAGTCCTTCTGCGGCGGATGCACCCGCGTCCTCGAGCTACGGTTGGCGGGCTTGGGCTCCGCCCCCATACACTCGGGGCCGCGCTGAGACGGTCTTTTGCGGCAAAGGGAAGCCGTAGCCGGACGCATGGACAGCCACTCGTTTTCCCGTTTCGCTCGAATGCGAGCTTGGCGAGAATATTCATAGTCTGCTATCTGTCGTGCCAACTCCGATTTCTTGCATATTTCGCATAAGACCGGGCGTGGTATGAGGGATTATCGCGGGTGCAACATGAATGGTCGCTGAACGGTGCCTTTATGTCCGGATTCGGAAATGCGACCATATGCATCTACCTGGAAGGTGATCCATGAACATTACGCTGCTCGTACAGTTTCTCGCGCTTCTGGAGGAGATGAAGACACGCGAGGAAATCGTCCCGGAATTCGAGCGCCTGCTCGATCGCTGCGGCTTCGACTTCTACGGTGTCGTTCGGCAGCCGAAACCGCATGACAATCCGCTGCGGCTGCTGCTCGCCGGCCGCTGGCCGGAAGGCTGGCCGCAGATCTACATCCGCAAGAAGTTCGTGGTGATCGATCCGACCATCCGCTATCTCGGCCATGCGCAGCGCGGCTTCCGCTGGCGTGACACGCTGTTTGCCTTCCGCTCCGATCCACATCGCAAGCGCATGGAAAGCATGATGATCGAGGCCAGAAACCACGGTCTCTACGATGGCTACATCTTTCCGGTGCACGGCCGGCGCGGCCTGCTCGGCAACCTGACGGTCGGCGGTCGCGTCGTCGACTTGAGCCCGGTCGAGATCAGCCTCTTCGACGCCATCGCCAAGCGGCTGTTCTGGAAGCTTCTGGAGCTGACCGATCCCGAGGTTTCGGCCGAACTCGGCTCGCGCGTCGAGGTGCAGATGACGCGGCGCGAAATGGAAGCGCTCAACTATCTCGCCGACGGCATGACTTCGAACGACATAGGCAAGGTGCTCGATATCTCGAGCCATACGGTCGACTGGTATATGAACGGCATCCAGGAGAAATTGAAGGGCAAGAACCGCCATCACGTCGTGGCGATCGCCTTCCGGCTCGGGCTGATCTCCTAGAGTCGAAGGCTTTCGGTTTCCTGTCGCATCTGAAATTGCGCTCTGCTCGGTGACTCGCTAATACTTTATTTCGCGGGTGCAGCATTTCCCGCAATATCAAGTCATTGAGGAGACCGACTTGCCTATCTCGAAGATCCTTGTTGCCAACCGTTCTGAAATTGCCATCCGCGTTTTCCGCGCTGCAAACGAACTCGGTCTGAAAACGGTCGCGATATGGGCTGAAGAGGACAAACTGGCGCTGCACCGCTTCAAGGCGGACGAAAGTTATCAGATCGGCCGCGGGCAGCACCTTGCCCGCGACCTCGGTCCGATCGAGAGCTACCTGTCGATCGAAGAAGTGATCCGCGTCGCCAAGCTTTCGGGCGCCGACGCGATCCACCCGGGCTACGGCCTGCTTTCGGAAAGCCCTGAATTCGTCGATGCCTGTGATGCCGCCGGCATCATCTTCATCGGTCCGCGGCCGGCGACGATGCGCCAGCTCGGCAACAAGGTTGCCGCGCGCAACCTCGCGATTTCCGTCGGCGTGCCGGTCGTTCCGGCCACCGATCCTCTGCCGGACGACGAAAAGGAAATCCACCGCCTTGCGGCCGAGATCGGCTATCCGGTCATGCTCAAGGCCTCCTGGGGCGGCGGCGGACGCGGCATGCGCGCCATTCGCGACCCGAAGGACCTGATCCGCGAGGTGACGGAAGGCAAGCGCGAAGCCAAGGCCGCCTTCGGCAAGGATGAGGTTTATCTTGAAAAGCTAGTCGAGCGCGCCCGCCACGTCGAAAGCCAGATCCTCGGCGATACCCACGGCAATGTCGTGCATCTCTTCGAGCGCGACTGCTCGATCCAGCGCCGCAACCAGAAGGTCGTCGAGCGCGCGCCGGCGCCCTACCTCTCGGATGCGCAGCGCCAGGAGCTTGCCGACTATTCGCTGATGATCGCCCGTGCGACGAGCTATGTCGGCGCCGGCACGGTCGAGTATCTGATGGATGCCAACACCGGCAAGTTCTACTTCATCGAGGTCAACCCGCGCATTCAGGTGGAGCACACCGTCACGGAAGTCGTGACTGGCATCGACATCGTCAAGGCGCAGATCCACATCCTCGACGGCGAGGCGATCGGCACGCCGGAATCGGGCGTGCCGAAGCAGGAGGACATCCGCCTCAACGGTCACGCGCTGCAGTGCCGCATCACCACCGAAGACCCGGAGCAGAACTTCATTCCGGACTATGGCCGCATCACCGGTTATCGCTCGGCGTCCGGCTTCGGCATCCGTCTCGATGGCGGCACCGCCTATCCGGGTGCAGTCATTACCCGCTTCTACGACCCACTGCTCGTCAAGGTTACCGCCTGGGCGCCGAACCCCCTCGAAGCGATCAGCCGCATGGACCGCGCGCTGCGGGAGTTCCGCATCCGCGGTGTGGCAACCAACCTGACCTTTCTCGAGGCGATCATCAGCCATCCGAAGTTCCAGGATAACAGCTATACGACGCGCTTCATCGACACGACTCCGGAACTGTTCCAGCAGGTGAAGCGCCTGGACCGCGCGACGAAGCTCCTCACCTATCTCGCCGACGTCACGGTCAATGGCCACCCGGAGACGAAGGGCCGCCCGAAGCCGCCGGCGGATGCGGCAAAGCCCGTCGTCCCGTTCATCGACGGCGACATCAAATCCGGTACCAAGCAGAAGCTCGACGAACTCGGCCCGAAGAAGTTCGCCGAGTGGGTGCGTGGCGAACGCCAAGTGTTCCTGACCGATACGACGATGCGCGACGGCCATCAGTCGCTGCTTGCGACCCGCATGCGCACCCATGATATCGCCCGCGTCGCCGGCACCTATGCCCGCGCGCTTCCCCAGCTCTTCTCGCTCGAATGCTGGGGTGGCGCGACCTTCGACGTGTCCATGCGCTTCCTCACCGAAGACCCGTGGGATCGCCTGGCCCGCATTCGCGAAGATGCCCCGAACCTGCTGCTGCAGATGCTTCTGCGCGGCGCCAATGGCGTCGGCTACAAAAACTACCCCGACAACGTGGTCAAATACTTCGTGCGCCAGGCGGCAAAAGGCGGCATCGACGTGTTCCGCGTCTTCGACTGCCTCAATTGGGTCGACAACATGCGGGTGTCGATGGAGGCCGTTGCCGAGGAGAATCGCATCTGCGAGGCGGCGATCTGCTATACCGGCGACATCCTGAATTCGGCCCGGCCGAAATACGATCTCAAATACTACACAGCCCTTGCCGCCGACCTCGAAAAGGCCGGCGCGCACATGATCGCCGTCAAGGACATGGCGGGCCTGTTGAAGCCGGCGGCCGCACGCGTGTTGTTCAAGGCGCTGCGTGAGGCGACCGACTTGCCGATCCATTTCCACACCCACGACACCTCGGGCATTGCGGCCGCGACTGTGCTTGCCGCCGTGGAGACCGGCGTCGATGTCGTCGATGCGGCGATGGACGCGCTTTCCGGCAATACCTCGCAGCCCTGCCTCGGCTCGATCGTCGAGGCGCTCCGGGGGTCGGACCGCGATCCGGGTCTCGATCCCGAGTGGATTCGTCGCATCTCCTTCTATTGGGAAGCGGTGCGCCACCAGTATGCCGCCTTCGAAAGCGACCTCAAGGGACCGGCGTCCGAAGTCTACCTGCACGAAATGCCGGGCGGACAGTTCACAAACCTTAAGGAACAGGCGCGTTCGCTCGGTCTCGAAACCAAGTGGCACCGCGTCGCCCAGGCCTATGCCGACGCCAACCAGATGTTCGGCGATATCGTCAAGGTGACGCCATCGTCCAAGGTCGTCGGCGACATGGCGCTGATGATGGTGAGCCAGGACCTGACCGTCGCCGACGTCGAAAATCCTGCGAAGGACATCGCTTTCCCGGATTCGGTCGTCTCGATGCTCAAGGGCGATCTCGGCCAGCCCCCGGGCGGCTGGCCGGAAGCGCTGCAGAAGAAGGCGCTGAAGGGCGAAAAGGCCTATACCGCCGTTCCGGGCTCGCTGCTGCCGCCGGCCGACCTCGATGCTGAGCGCAAGGCAATCGAGGACAAGCTTGAGCGCAAGGTCGACGACTTCGAGTTCGCCTCCTATCTGATGTATCCGAAGGTCTTCACCGACTATGCGGTTGCTGCCGACACCTATGGCCCGGTCAGCGTCTTGCCGACGCCGGCCTATTTCTACGGGCTTGCGCCGGGCGAGGAGCTGCAGCCGGAGATCGAGCGGGGCAAGTCGCTCGTGATCCTGCACCAGGCCAAGAGCGAGCCGGACGAGAAGGGCATGGTCAAGGTGTTCTTTGAGCTCAACGGCCAGCCGCGCCTGATCAAAGTGCCGGACCGCAACCGCAGCGCTCAGAGCGCGGTGCGTCGCAAGGCCGAGGTCGGTAACGCCGCCCATCTCGGCGCGCCGATGCCGGGTGTCATCTCGACGGTCTTTGTCTCGCCAGGACAGGCGGTCAAGGCGGGCGACGTGCTGCTTTCGATCGAGGCGATGAAGATGGAAACGGCGCTGCATGCGGAGAAGGACGGCACGATTGCCGAAGTGCTGGTGCGCGCCGGCGACCAGATCGACGCCAAGGATCTGCTGATGGTCTTCGGCGCCTGAGGGTAAGTTCAAACAAACAGAAACGGCCGGATGCGAATCCGGCCGTTTTGTTTTCTGGAAGTAGAGGGGGCGTCTAGCCTGCTGGGGTCGTCCGTCCTGCTCCCCGGACTGAACATCAAGCCCGAGGATGACGGTAGAGATAGACAAGGCTGGCGCAAAGGGTGCCCGACCCACACCCGCCGGATCGTCCTGTGATCCGTCGTCCCCTCCGCTCAGATTTCGTAGTCGTGCGGGGCGCTCAGCGAGGCGATGAACTTCTTGGTACGCTCACGCTCGGGCGCCGAGAAGATCGTCTTCGGGGCACCGCTTTCGACGATGACACCACCATCGAGGAAGATCACCTTGTCGGCGACGCGGGAGGCGAGGCGCAGGTCATGGGTCGCCATGACCATGGTCGTGCCTTCACGGGCAAGCCGGCTCAGGACTTCGACCACTTCCTCCGCCAGTTCCGGGTCGAGGGCAGAGGTCGGCTCGTCGCAGAGAAGCACGCGGGGCGACGGGGCAAGCGCGCGGGCGATCGCCACGCGCTGTTGCTGGCCGCCGGAAAGGGTCGCCGGCCAGGCGTCGGCCTTGTGCGCCATGCCGACCTTTTCCAAGAGTTCCATCGCGCGCGTCTTCGCCCTGTCGGCCGGCCACTTCAGCACCGTGACGAGGCCTTCCATGACGTTGCCGAGCGCGGTCTGGTGGGGGAAGAGCTGGAAGTTCTGGAACACCATTCCGGTCTGCCGGCGCAGGCGCTGGATCGCCGCCCAGCCGACCTTGCGGCCGGGCGAAAATTCGAGCGTCTCGTCCCCAAGCCGGATTGCGCCGGACGTTGGGATTTCCAGCAGATTGATGCAGCGCAGCAGCGTGCTCTTGCCGCCGCCGGATGGGCCGACAAGCGCCGTCACCGTGCCTTCGGCGAGTGTTACGGAAATATCCTTCAGCACGAGATTGTCGCCGAAGCGCTTTTCGATGTGGGAGAGCTCGATCATGCACGTGCCTCCAGGAAGCCGCCATAGCGGGCAAAGCGCCGCTCCAGCCGCACTTGCAGGGCCGAGAGCACGGAGCTCATGGCGAGATAGATCAGCGCCGCCAGGATATAGAGGATCAGCGGCTCGTAGGTGGTGGCGACGATGCGCTGCGCGGTCTGGAACATCTCCGGCACGGTGATGGCGGCGGCCAGCGAGGTGTCCTTCACCAGCGAGATGAAAGTGTTCGACAGCGGCGGCACGGCGACGCGGGTCGCCTGCGGCAGGATGGTGCGACGCATCGCCTGGCTCCAGCTCATGCCGATGGAGTAGGCCGCTTCCCACTGTCCGCGTGGCACTGACGAGATGACGGCGCGGATGATCTCGGAGGTATAGGCGCCGACGTTCAGCGAGAAGCCGATGAGCGCGGCGGTGAAGGCGTCGAGCAGGATGCCGGCGCTCGGCAGCCCGTAGAAGATCACGAAGAGCTGGACGAGCAGCGGCGTGCCGCGGATCACCCAGACGTAAAATCGCGCGATCGCGACGACCGGCGCCGGTCCGAAGAGGCGGGCGACGGCGGTTGCGAGCCCGAGGATCAGGCCGAAAATGAAGGAAAGCAGCGTCAGCGGGATGGTGAAGGTGAGGCCGGCCCAGAGCAGGGACGGCAGCGAATCCAGCATCAGTTGGAGCCAGGTGGGCAAGGGGCGGGCCTTTCAAAAAGCGCGATCCGCCCCGGTGTCCGGAACGGATCGCGATTCATAACCGAGAATGGCCGGCGGAGAAACCGACCCGGCGCTCGGGACAGGGGTTACTTCGAGACGTCGGCGCCGAAGTACTTCTGCGAGATCTTGTCGTAGGTACCGTCGGCCTTGATCTCGCCGAGCGCCTTGTTGATCGCTTCCAAGAGTTCCGGCTCGTCCTTGCGGATGATGATGCCGGAGAAGTCGGCGTCAGCCTGTTCGGCCGCGATCTTTACCGGCGCGTCGGGCTTCTTCTTCTTGAAATCGAGGAAGGAGAGGCTGTCGTTTATCGTGGCATCGGCGCGGCCGGTGAGCACGAGCTGGATCGACTGGTCGAAGCCGTCGGTGCCGACGAGTTCGGCGCCGGAGGCGGTTGCGAGCTTGCCGAAGTTGCTGGTCAGCGACTGAGCCGACTTCTTGCCCTTGAGATCGGCGAAGCCCTTGATCTCCTCGTTGTCGGTCTTGACGATCAGCACGGCCTTCGAGGCGATGTAGGGCTCGGAGAAGTCGTACTTCTTCTTGCGCTCTTCGGTGATGCCGACCTGGTTGATGACCGTGTCGTAGCGGTTGGCGTCGAGGCCGGCGATCAGGCCGTCCCACTTGCCTTCGAGGAATTCGGCCTTGACGCCGAGCTTCTCGGCGACGGCCTGGCCGATCTCAACGTCGAAGCCGACAAGAGCGCCGGAGGCATCGTGATAGGTGAAGGGCGCATAGGTGCCCTCGGTGCCGATCTTCAGGACGCCGGCGGATTTGACCGCGTCGAGATTCTCGCCGGCTTCAGCGGAGGCGAGGGCGGCAACCTGCATCAGAGCGGCGGCGAACAGCGTGGGGAGGAGCTTCATCGTGATTTCCATCTTCTTTGTGGTCCGGCCCGTCGTCCGGATTGAGCGGACAATCGCACAAAAGATTGGCGATCTGAGCGTATAAAACACCAATTCCCGAGCGTTTTGATGAAGAATTTTCCTCGAAATGGCGTCGACCACGCGCAAAAGGCACGGTTTGCTCGAATTGCTGGCCCGCGGTGATTTGGCTGACTCCGCGACTTGAAATCGGTTTCAAAATTCGCTATGCACATTTATGGCGATTCATGCACGTTTATGCACGATTGGTAAAAATGTCCGGTGAACTCCTTCTTCGTGAACGAAAGACGCTGATCCAGGAGCGGCTGAAGGCCAAGGGCCGGGTGCTGGCTGCGGATCTTGCTGCCGAGCTCAATGTTTCCGAAGACACGATCCGCCGTGACCTGCGCGAAATGGCGGCAGCGGGGCTTTGCGAGCGGGTCTATGGTGGCGCGCTCCCGGTCGTTCCTGCTGCACACAGCAGTTTGAGCGAGCGGGCGGCGATGGCGCCGGAGCGCAAGGCAGCACTTGCCCGCACGGCGGTCGGATTGATCAAGCCGGGCATGACCGTGTTCCTCGATGCCGGTTCCACAAACCTCGCCATCGCGCAATTGATCGAGCCGGAGCTCCAGGTCACGATTGTCACCAATACGCCGCTGATCGCTGCAGCGCTGATGGAGAAGCCTGGCGTCGATCTCATCCTGCTTGGCGGGCCACTCAACCGTGCGGTCGGTGCGGCCATCAGCGCGCGGGCGCAGCGCGACGCCGAACTGCTCAGGCCCGATCTCTGCTTTCTCGGCACCTGCGGCGCCGATGCCGAAGCGGGCCTGACGGCGATCTATTTCGAGGACGCCGAATTCAAGCGGCTCGTCGCCTTGCGCAGCCGCCGTCTGGTCGTTGCCATCACCAGCGACAAACTCGGGACGGCTGCCGCTCATGGGATCGTCGATATCGACGACAAGGCGACGCTGCTTCTCGAGGCAGACGCGCCTGCTGAGCATCGCGCGGCATTCGAGGCAGCGGGTGCAGACATCCTGATTGCGGGAGGGGTGGAACAATGACGATAACCCATGTGGCTCTCTGGACCCACGACCTCGATAAGATTGCCGGATTCTGGTCGGCGTTCTTCGGTGCGGAGGTCGGCGACGTTTACGAAAGCCGGCGGCGGCCTGGCTTCCGTTCGCGCTTCCTGACACTCGGCAAAGGACCGGCGATCGAGATCATGGAAGGTCCCTGGGTCGCTCCGGGTGATCCGGCCGAGCTCGAGCGCGCAGGCTTTGCCCATGTCGCGCTGTCGCTCGGCAGCGAACAGGCGGTCGATGCCATTGCTGTGCGCGCCGAGGCCGAGGGCATCCTGGTCGCGAAGGCGCGCTGGACCGGCGACGGCTTCTACGAGGCGGTGCTGCGCGACCCCGATGGAAATCTGATCGAAATCACTGTTTGAGCCGGCACGATCCGGCACAGAGGCAATACCATGGACCAACGTTCTCCCACTGCAACCGTCCGCCAGGGCTATATGACCCGCAACCGGCTGGCGGTTTCCCTGCTCTTTCTGATGAATGGCTTCGTCACCGGCAGCTGGGCGCCGAAGATCCCCGAGTTCAAGGACCGGCTCGGCATCAGCGAAAGCGTACTCGGCCTCCTGATCCTGATGTTTGGCATCGGCTCGCTGGTGCTGATGCCGATTGCCGGCGGCTACATCGCCCGCATCGGCTCGCAGAAGGTCGTCAAGGTCACGGCCATCATCCTGTCGCCGCTGCTTCTGCTTTTGACCTTGGTGCCAAACGTCTGGGCGGCGGCGATCGGCATGTTCGTGCTCGGCGGTTTCGTCGGCGCGATGGATGTCGCCATGAACGCCAATGCGGTCGAGGTCGAGAAATCGATGCGGCGGGCAATCATGTCCTCCTGCCACGCCTATTGGAGCCTCGGCGGCCTGATCGGTGCCGGCATCGGCGGGTTCCTCATGGCGCGCGTCGGCGTGCTGCCGCATGTCTTCGTCGTCACCGTGATCTGCCTGACGTTGATTGCGATTGCCTGGCCGATGATCCTTGCCGACAAGCCGCATCCGGCCGCCGCCAAGGAAAAGCTCCGCCTGCCGATGACGCCGCTTCCCTGGCTGATCGGCATCATGGCGCTGTTTTCGATGGTGCCGGAGGGCACGGTGCTCGATTGGGGCGCGCTCTACCTGCGCAACGAGCTTGGTGCCTCGGTGGAACTGTCCGGCTTCGGCTTCGCCGCTTTCTCCGCCACCATGGCGACCATGCGCTTTGCCGGCGACCTCGTGCGCGACCGCTTCGGTGCCAAGAAGACGCTGCGGATTTGCACGGTCACTGCACTCATCGGCATGATCATCGCGGGCACGGCGCCGAATGCCTATATCGCCATCCTCGGCTTTGCGATTGCCGGCGTCGGCATCTCCAACATGGTGCCGATCGCCTTTTCGGCGGCCGGCAACATGCCGGGCCTGCAGCCTGGCATCGGCCTTTCGGTCGCGACCTTCATGGGTTATTCGGGCATGCTGTTTGCTCCATCGGTGATCGGCTTCGTCGCCGAGCATACGGGCTTCGCGATCGTCTTTGCCTCGGTGCCGGTGCTGTTCATCGTCGTGCTGATGCTGTCGCATCATGCTCATCATGCCGACCACGCAAAGGGACACTGACGGCGGCCGCCTGCCATCAAATCGCCGTCAGGGCATGATGTCGCCGTTGACAACGGTGCTTTCCTCATCCACCTGATGGACGAAAAGCAAGAGCGGGACGGGCAGAAGTCCATGTGGTTTTCCGCCCGCATCCCGCGCTGAAACGATGAGACCAGGTCACTGGCGTGACCTGGGGACCAAGAGGCCTCCATGTCTGCCGCCTTCGATTTTGATCCGCAGCCCCGCCGTGCGTCCGTCGCCGTCGATGTCGGCGGGGTCATAGTGGGCGGTGGCGCGCCGGTGGTCGTCCAGTCGATGACCAACACCGATACCGCTGATATCGACGGAACGGTGGCGCAGGTTGCCGCTCTCCACAAGGCCGGCTCGGAACTGGTGCGCATCACCGTCGACCGCGACGAAAGTGCCGCCGCCGTGCCGAAGATCCGCGAGCGCCTCGAGCGCCTCGGTCTGGATGTGCCGCTCGTCGGCGACTTCCACTATATCGGCCACAAGCTGCTCGCCGATCATCCGGCCTGCGCCGAAGCGCTCGCCAAGTACCGCATCAACCCGGGCAATGTCGGCTTCAAGGACAAGAAGGACAAGCAGTTCGCCGAGATCGTCGAAATGGCGATCCGCTACGACAAGCCGGTGCGCATCGGCGTCAATTGGGGCTCGCTCGACCAGGAACTGCTGACGCGGCTGATGGACGAGAACCAGGCGAACGGCTTTCCGCTGACGGCCCAGCAGGTGACGCGCGAGACCATCGTGCAGTCGGCGCTCTTGTCGGCGGATCTCGCAGAAGAGATCGGCCTGCCACGCAACCGCATCATTCTCTCCGCCAAGGTTTCGGGTGTCCAGGACCTGATCGCCGTCTACGCCATGCTGTCGGCACGCTCCGACCATGCGCTGCATCTCGGGCTGACGGAAGCCGGCATGGGCACCAAGGGCATCGTCGCCTCCTCGGCCTCGCTCGGCATCCTGATGCAGCAGGGCATCGGCGACACGATCCGCATTTCGCTGACGCCGGAGCCCGGTGGCGACCGCACCCGCGAGGTGCAGGTGGCGCAGGAACTGCTACAGGTCATGGGCTTCCGCCAGTTCATTCCGGTGGTTGCAGCGTGTCCCGGCTGCGGGCGCACGACGTCCACCGTGTTCCAGGAGCTCGCGCAGAAGATCCAGGACGACATCCGCCGCAACATGCCGGTCTGGCGCGAGAAATATCCCGGTGTCGAAGGCCTGAAGGTCGCGGTGATGGGCTGCATCGTCAACGGCCCGGGCGAAAGCAAGCATGCGGACATCGGCATCTCGCTTCCGGGCACCGGTGAAATGCCGGCCGCCCCAGTTTTCGTTGACGGCCAGAAGGCGATGACCCTGCGCGGCCCGAACATCGCCGCGGACTTCGAGACGCTGGTTTCCGATTATATCGAGAAGCGTTATGGCCGCGGCCAGGCGGCTGCCGAATAGGCGGTTTCTTCCGGGCAGTTCCAAGCGACGTACAAGGCTCCTGCCGCCCGGAAGCGCGCGGCTTGGGGCCTATCGCCGCGACGTCAGCCCGCTCTCAGGTGGAATCACTCGAAGCGGAAAGACGCTCTAGAGGATCTCGTCCAGCGCTTCGATCAGTCGCGCGCATTCCTGATCGGTGCCGATCGTGATGCGCAGGAAATCGGAAATGCGGGGCTTGGCGAAATGGCGGACCAGCACGGCCCGCTCGCGCAGCGCCTTCATCAATGCCTCGCCGTCATGGCCCGGATGCCGGGCGAACACAAAGTTGGCCTGAGATGGCAATACCTCGAAGCCGCGTTGAGTGAGGTCCGCCGCAAGCAGTTCGCGGGAGTCGATGATTTTTGCGCGCGTTTCCTCGAACCAGGCCTCGTCCTCGATCGCGGCGATGGCGCCTGCTTGCGCCGGACGGCCGAGCGGATAGGAGTTGAAGCTGTCCTTCACCCGCTCCAGCGCCTCGATCAGCGGCCGCTGGCCGATGGCGAAGCCGACACGAAGGCCTGCAAGCGCGCGCGACTTGGAGAAGGTCTGGACGACCAGCAGGTTCTCGTATTTCGAAACGAGTTCTGCTGCCGACTGGCCGCCGAAGTCGACATAGGCCTCGTCGATGACGACGGGCTGGTCCGGGTGGCTTGCGACGAGCCGCTCGATTTCGGCGAGCGGCAGGCCGATGCCTGTCGGAGCGTTCGGGTTCGGCAGGATGATCGCGCCGCAGGGGCGATCATAGTCGGCGATGTCGATCTCGAAGGCGTCGTTGAGCGGGACCTCGACCGTGTCGATCTCGAAAAGCCGCGCGTAGGTCGAATAGAAGCTGTAGGAAATATCCGGATAGAGCAGCGGCGAGTCGTGCTTCAGGAGGCCGGCGAAGATATGGGCCAGCACCTCGTCCGAGCCGTTGCCGACGAAGACTTCCTCCGCCGTCACGCCATAGCGCGCGGCGATCGCCTGGCGAAGCTTGAGCGCCAGCGGGTCGGGATAAAGGCGGAGATCGCTGCTTGCTGCAGCGCCGATCGCGTCGAGCACTTTTTGCGAGGGACCGTAGGGGCATTCGTTGGTGTTAAGCTTCACCAGATTGGCGATGCGCGGCTGCTCGCCCGGCACATAGGGCTTGAGCTTCGAGACGATCGGCGACCAGTATTTGCTCACGGGGCTAATTCCTGCGGTTGGCGACGAAGCGGGCGGTTTCGATGAGGATGGCCGAGCGCTCACCATAGGGCGCGAGCAGGGATTCGGCTTCTGCGACCAGTTGCTCCAGCCGCTCCTCTGCCCAGGCCTGGCCGTGCAGCGCGACCAGCGTGCCTTTGCCGCGGGCGGCGTCCTTGCCGGTCGCCTTGCCCATGGTCTCCGCGTCAGCAGTGAGGTCGAGCAGGTCGTCAGCGAGCTGGAAGGCAAGGCCGATCTTTTCGCCGAAGTGGCGAAGCCGGGCGCGGTCGTCTTTCGATGCGGCAGCGACGATGGCGCCCGCTTCGCAGGCGAAGCGGATGAGGGCGCCGGTTTTCATGGCCTGCAGCGTCACGATGCCGGCCTCGTCGGGCGGCGACTTCTCTGCTGCCAGATCGAGCGCCTGTCCGCCGGCCATGCCACCGTGGCCGGCGGCGCGTCCGAGCGCCAGGATCAGCTCCACTTTCTGGCCGTCCGTCAGCAGCGTTTCGGGGGCCGCGATGATGTCGAAGGCGAAGGTCAGCAGGCTGTCGCCGGCGAGGATCGCGGTTGCCTCGTCGAAGGCCTTGTGCACCGTCGGCTGGCCGCGGCGGATATCGTCGTCGTCCATCGCCGGCAGGTCGTCATGGACGAGGGAATAGCAATGGACGCATTCGAGCGCCGCCCCGACGCGCAAGGATGCATCCAAGCTGCCGCCGAGAAGATCCGCACATTCGATCACCAGAAAGGGGCGCAGCCGCTTGCCGCCGTTCAGCACGCCGTGCCGCATGGCCGCGAGCAGGTTTGCTGGTCGCGCAATCTCGTCGACCGCCGTCGCCGAGCCGAGCAGGCGCTCGAGCAGAGCTTCGACGGCGCGGGCATTGCCGGTGAGGCGGCGGGTGAAGGGCGATGTGTCCTGGCTCATGCGCGCTCTTTGGCACGGGCGAAGAGGGCTTTCAACGGGGATTCGTGTCGCAGCGGCGCGCTTTCCCTGGGACAGCCGCCTGGGCGCCTTGCCTTTTACCAGAAAGCCCGTTCAACTTTGCCGGACCATGCACTAAGAGAAGCGGATGGACAGCGAGGTGAACAGTCAGGCCGTGAACGTCGTTCCGGAAGCGCGCGAGGAGGGCGAAGTGCCTTCCAGTCGCTGGTCTTCGCTTCGCCGGACATTGCGCAAGAAACGCCGCCAGATCATCCTGGCTGTCCTGGGTTTCGTTGCCCTCCCCTATGTGCTGATCGTTCTCTATCTCGTCGAGTTCGTCCACCCGGTCTCCACCTTGATGCTGCGCGATCTCGTTCTGCTTCGCGGCTACGACCGCCAATGGGTCGATTTCGAGAACATCTCGCCGGTGCTCGTCCAATCGGTGATGATGTCGGAGGACGGTCAGTTCTGCGCCCATGACGGCGTCGACTGGGGCCAGATGCGCGGCGTGGTCGAGGATGCGCTTGAAGGGGAATCGACCCGTGGCGCCAGCACCATCCCGATGCAGACGGTCAAGAACCTCTACCTCTGGAACGGCCGCTCCTTCCTGCGCAAGGGCATGGAGCTGCCGCTGGCGGTCGCTGCCGATTTCGTCTGGAGCAAGCGGCGGATGATGGAGATCTATTTGAACGTCGCCGAATGGGGTGATGGGATCTACGGTATCGAGGCGGCGGCCCGCCACCATTTCGGCGTTTCCGCGGCGAAGCTCTCGCGCCGGCAGGCCGCACTGCTTGCGGTTTCGCTGCCCAACCCGAAAGAGCGCAATGTCGGCAAACCCGGCCGTGGGCTCAAGCGTCTGGCGAATTTGATCGAGCGTCGCGCCAGCCGCTCCGGCGGCTACATCACCTGCCTTTATGATTGAGATCAGACCTTTTCATTGGATGCGGTTGCCGGGGGATGTCATCCTGGCTTCGTAGAGTTCTGCCATCTGGGCCCTCTCTCCATTCAAAAGGCCCGATCGCTCCCATGACCTCGATTTCCCCTTCGCTTCTCGCCTTTGGCCGCAACGCGGACACCATTCCGCCGAAGCATCTCGGAACCCGCTACGCCACGGACGGCCGCTTCCTGCGTGAGCCGGGCAACACGGTCGTCTCCCACGTCACCGCCGGATCGCCGTCCGAGACGGCCGTGCTTGCCGTGCGCGAGCGTCTGATGGCGATGCCCGAGGCGGGGCAGTTCGCCTTCACGCATCCGTCCAGCCTGCACATGACGATCTTCCAGGGCATCATCGAATATCGTCGCAGGCTACCCTATTGGCCCGTCGATATGGCGCTCGATACACCGATCGATGTGATGACCGAACACTACTGTGCGCGGCTGAGGCACTTTGCGCCGTTGCAGCCCTTCCGTGCCCGCGTGACCGAGATCACGCCAACCGGTCTCGCGCTTGAAGGCGACAGCGTCGCCGATCGGGCTTGCCTCAAGGCCTGGCGCGATGCTTTCGCCGAAGTCTTCGGCTATCGCCATCCTGATCATGACGACTATGCGTTTCACATCACCTTCGCCTATGTCATCGACTGGCTCGATGACGCGGCACTGCCGCGCTGGCAGGAAATGTTGAGCGAACAACTCGCCTGCCTCAGGGAGCGGGCGCCGGTGATCGAGCTCGATCCGCCGGCCTTCTGCTCGTTCGAGGACATGAACCATTTCGAGGAACTGATCGTTTTCTCGGACAGATCAGCAATCACGGCCAGCAATTAAGGCCAGCATCAAGGAATGTAGATGACCGGACTTACCCTTTACGTCGGCAACAAGAACTATTCGTCCTGGTCGATGCGGCCCTGGATGGCGATGACCGCCGCGGGCATCGCCTTCGAGGACGTGGTCATTCCCTTCGATTTCGCGGCCGGCAATCCTGATATCCGCGCGATCTCGCCGACCGGAAAGGTGCCGCTGCTGCGCCACGGCGATCTGCTCGTCTGGGAATCGCTGGCGATCATCGAATATGTCGCCGAGCTCTTTCCCGACGCCGGGCTTTGGCCGTCCGATCGCCAGGCCCGCGCCCGGGCCCGCAGCTATTCCATGGAGATGCTCTCCGGTTTCAGGGCGCTGCGCGGTGCCTGCCCGATGAACATCCGCCGGGAGAGGCGGGCGCTTCAGGTGGATGCCGACGTTCGCGCTGATGTCGTGCGCATCGAGCAGATCTGGAAGGAGGCGCTTGCCCACTCCGGCGGGCCGTTCCTCTTCGGATCCTTCAGCGCGGCCGATGCAATGTACGCGCCTGTGGTCAACCGCTTCGACGTCTACGATCTCGTTGCGGATCAAGAAACGCTCGGCTACATGCAACGGGTGAAGGCACATTTCGCTTTCCGGAAGTGGGAAGAGGCTGCCCGCGCCGAGCCGTGGGTCGTTCCCGATGACGAGGTCTGAATCGGCGCCGCCAGATCTTGAGTCGAAAAATTGCGGCTGGGGACTGGTCAAACAGCAGTTGCCCATGTATAAGCGCGCCAAATTTCCGTGATTGACATCTGTTTAACACGGCCATTTCGGCTGCTGAACAGTGTTTGCCCGATAAGTGGAGAATGAAATGGCTGTACCTAAAAGAAAAACGAGCCCGTCCAAGCGTGGCATGCGCCGTTCCGCTGACGCTCTCAAGACGCCGACCTACGTCGAAGACAAGAACTCCGGCGAACTGCGTCGCCCGCACCACATCGACCTGAAGACCGGCATGTACCGTGGCCGTCAGGTTCTGACCCCGAAGGAAAACGCATAAGCGTTTCCGTTCGTGGAATGGTTCAAAGGGCTGGCTCTGCCGGCCCTTTTGTTTTGCGTCTGACATTTTCTCGCTTGGACCCTGTGTTATCCGCAGGAGCTAGAGCATCACGCGCCAAGGTGAAGTCACTGGAAGCGGAGAGATGCTCTAGACCCTAAGTGCTGGAGCGTCCTTGGTGCGTTCATGCGAACGCACAGCGCTCTACAGCGCCGCGCGTCTTATCAGACGCGCAAACGTCGCTGTAGCACTTTGAATTGCTGCATGTTTTTGTCCTTTAACCGGCTACGATTAAAGGAAACATGCAGTAGGCCTGAAGACGCCGCAAGACGCGGCAAAGGAGTTCGTGCCCGATGCTCGCTGCCGTTCCGCTGCTGATCCTGCCGTTCGTTGTCTACAATCTCGCGATGATCGGAATGTTCGGCGGTATTGCCGGCTTGAACGCCGAGATGCTGTCGCTGTCCATGCTGTCGGGCGCGACCTGGACGATGCGCTTCGGCGACCTCCTGATCGTCGTCGCACTGCTGTTGCTCTTCGTCGAATTGCTGAAGGCGACCCGCACGAGCACGCGTGCGCTGATGGATCACCTGTTGTCGATGATTCTGTTCATCGCCTTCCTGATCGAATTCCTGCTGCTGGCGCCGGCGGCAACCCAGCTCTTCTTCATCCTGATGACGATCAGCTTCATCGACGTCATCGCCGGCTTCGCCGTCTCGATGCGCTCGGCCGGACGGGACGTGTCGATCGGCCTTTAAAGCCTGTAGCGCAAAAGTGCGCAGCGGTTTTGCGACAACGACATGCGAAATATCAAGAACTTAAAGCGCAAGGCGCGAATCTGAAAGATCGCGACGCGCTTTAGGTCACGATCGATCCCGGGGCGTTGGCCCAATTCAAAACATGGTTTGCTGGACGGGAATTGGGCGGGTGACTCACACCCGCCTTTGCAAGGAGAATGCGCTCAGCCGAGATTGTCGAGCTTGGTCTGGAGCGCGCGAAGCTGTTCCTTGAGCTCGTCGATATCCTTGGCTTCGGCCTTCTTGGTTTCCTTCACCGGCGGGGCGGTGATGAACGGCGAGAACATTTGCATCGCCTGATGGAACATCTCGGTATTGCGGCGGACCTGCTCTTCGACAAGTTGCAGCGGAACCTGCAGGTTCTTGCCGAGCGGCGTGTCACCGAAGGCCTTGTTGATCTGCTCGCGCATCTGCGACTGCTGCTCGGTGAAAGCCTGCATCGAATGCTCGAGATAGCTCGGCACCACCATCTGCATCTGGTCGCCGTAGAACGAGATCAGCTGGCGCAGGAAGGAGATCGGCAGCAGCGTGTTGCCGGTCTTGGACTCCTGCTCGAAGATGATCTGCGTCAGCACGGAATGGGTGATGTCCTCTCCGGACTTTGCGTCCTGGACGATGAAATCGTCGCCCTTCTTCACCATGACAGCCAGGTCGTCGAGCGTGACATAGGTGCTGGTCCCGGTGTTGTAGAGCCGCCGGTTCGCATATTTTTTTATAACGATCTGGCCTTCGTGCTTCGCCATCAGGGTCTCCTCTCACCCATCATCCCGTCTTTATTGCGTTTTTCAGAGTATCCGCAAAAGAGCGCCGCTGACAATGTCTTTGTGCGTTGCGGCGACGCAAGTGCGAAATCTTGCGGTTGCGTCTTGGGTGACGGTTTTGTGGCACCGCATCAAGGCGTTTGACTTGCGCCGCGCGCTTTGCCAGTCTGCTTCCATTAGGCAAGAAAGATCTGAGGAAACGTCCCATGAGCAATCCCTCCATCGTGATCGCCAGCGCCGCCCGTACCGCGGTCGGATCCTTCAACGGTGCATTCGCCAACACACCGGCGCACGAACTCGGCGCCGCCGTCATCAAGGGCGTGCTCGAGCGCGCAGGCGTCGAGGCAGGCGAGGTCGACGAGGTGATCCTCGGCCAGGTCCTGCAGGCCGGCGAGGGCCAGAACCCGGCGCGTCAGGCGGCGATGAAGGCGGGTCTTCCGCAGGAGAAAACCGCCTGGGGCATGAACCAGCTCTGCGGTTCCGGTCTTCGTGCCGTGGCGCTCGGCATGCAGCAGATTGCAACCGGTGATGCGGATATCATCGTCGCCGGCGGCATGGAGTCCATGTCGATGGCGCCGCATTGCTCGCATCTTCGCGGCGGCGTGAAGATGGGCGATTTCAAGATGATCGACACGATGATCAAGGACGGTCTGACCGACGCCTTCTACGGCTATCACATGGGCATCACTGCCGAAAACGTCGCCCGCCAGTGGCAGCTCAGCCGTGAAGAGCAGGATACTTTCGCGCTCGCCTCGCAGAACAAGGCCGAAGCGGCCCAGAAGGCCGGGCGGTTCGCCGACGAGATCATTCCCTTCATCGTCAAAGGCCGCAAGGGCGACGTCACCGTCGACCAGGACGAATATATCCGCCATGGCGCAACGCTCGACCAGATGACGAAGCTGCGTCCGGCCTTCGACAAGGAAGGCACGGTCACCGCCGGCAACGCCTCCGGCCTCAATGACGGCGCCGCGGCCACTCTGCTGATGACCGAAGCGCAGGCTTCCAAGCGCGGCATCCAGCCGCTCGCCCGTATCGTTTCCTGGGCAACGGCCGGCGTCGATCCGCAGGTCATGGGCACCGGCCCGATCCCGGCTTCGCGCAAGGCGTTGGCGAAAGCCGGCTGGGCGATCGGCGACGTCGAACTGGTCGAGGCCAACGAGGCTTTCGCGGCACAGGCCTGCGCGGTCAACAAGGACCTCGGCTGGGATCCGTCGATCGTCAACGTCAATGGCGGCGCGATCGCCATCGGCCATCCGATCGGCGCTTCCGGCGCCCGCGTGCTCAACACGCTGCTCTTCGAAATGAAGCGCCGCGGCGTTTCCAAGGGGCTTGCAACGCTCTGCATCGGCGGCGGCATGGGCGTCGCCATGTGCGTCGAACGGCTCTAATCGGTTTGGCGGCATGAACAGCGCCAGGTGGGTTCCGTTTTCCCTTCTTCTGGCCGGTTCGCCGATCGTTTCCGCACATGCCAATCCCGCGCCTCTCGACGAGGCGCGGTTGGTTCAGTGCATGCTGGAACATACGACCTCGGACGACGAGGCCGTTTTCAAGGACATGATGGTTGCGGCCCCGAACGATGACAGTGGCGCTTTGAAAGCGTCGCTCGTTCAGCTCTCCAGTCTGATGATGAACCTCGCGCTCACCAAGTGCGAGGTGGGTATGTCTATGCTCGCGACGCCTCAGTTCCAGGCTGCCGCCGAGCTCTACGGACGACAGGTCGGCGAAAAGCTGATGAAGAAGGCCTTTGAGAAACTGAACTGATCAAGTGGGAGGCGTGCATGAGCAGGGTAGCATTGGTCACAGGTGGGTCGCGCGGCATCGGCGCGGCAATCTCCGTCGCACTCAAGAATGCCGGCTACAAGGTGGCCGCAAACTATGCCGGCAATGACGAAAAGGCTGAGGCCTTCAAGCAGGAAACCGGCATCCCCGTCTACAAGTGGGATGTTTCCAGCTATCAGTCCTGCGCCGAAGGCATCGCCAAGGTCGAGGCCGATCTCGGCCCGGTCGAAGTGCTGGTCAACAATGCGGGCATCACCCGCGACGCGATGTTCCACAAGATGACGCCCGAGCAATGGGGCGAGGTGGTCGGCACCAACCTCACCGGTCTCTTCAACATGACGCATCCGATCTGGTCCGCCATGCGCGACCGCGGTTTCGGCCGCGTCATCAACATCTCGTCGATCAACGGCCAGAAGGGCCAGATGGGCCAGGCCAACTATTCGGCGGCCAAAGCCGGTGATCTCGGCTTCACCAAGGCGCTTGCCCAGGAAGGTGCGGCGAAGGGGATCACGGTCAACGCCATCTGCCCGGGTTATATCGGCACGGAAATGGTGCGGGCGGTGCCGGAGAAAGTGCTGAACGAGCGGATCATCCCGCAGATCCCGGTTGGCCGCCTCGGCGAGCCGGAAGAAATCGCCCGCTGCGTTGTGTTCCTGGCCTCCGACGACGCCGGCTTCATCACCGGCTCGACGATTTCGGCGAATGGCGGACAGTTCTTCGTCTGACCTTTTGATCTCATCATTGCTTTGAACGGCGCCCTTCGGGGCGCCGTCTTTGTGTAGGGCGGAGAGAAGAGACGCCTGTTGCCCCGGCATTTGAATCCCGAAATCGCGCACGTGAATCTGCTGCCGGCGCGCGGCGCAGACACTATATCTTGTGGAGAACAAAAGCGGAATGATGCCCGTACCACGAGTCGCCATCGGATCCTCCCGTATTGGTCGAGGGTGCTCGGTGCGATTCTCATTCTCTCTCCCCAGCGAATCTCCGATGAATTTCGTTAAAAATTTTCTAGGCTTTCCAGAGTCTTGGATTCGGAATCCTTTGACCTGTCTGGCAATGGGACAGCCAGGATTGAGGCGAGTCGTGGGCTCTAACACACGCGCGCGGCGTCAGATTCAGCATGTGGTGCAACGTTTGGTGTTGAAATCTATATGTAGTCGTGAACATACAGTGAATCGCGATGAGTCTTCGATTCGTCGCCGATTCGTTCCATGGCTGTTCCCGTTCTCGATTGCGCCAACCACAACAGGTGGTGCAATGGGCTGAGAGACGCCGAACGATGGTTTTAGTTGTCGGCGCCCCTTGCGTTTGGCTCGGTGCGTGGGCATGTGTTTGCCGCCAGCGTGAAAAGACGCTGTCGTAATTTCTGAATGCCCGGGATCGATGACGTGTCCGTTCACCCCATGATCCTGAGCGGCCGCGGCGTAACCGCGGTGCTCGGGCCAACCAATACCGGCAAGACGCACTACGCGATCGAGCGCATGATCGCGCATGACAGCGGCGTCATAGGCCTGCCGCTGCGCCTCCTGGCGCGCGAGGTCTATACGCGCCTGGTCGAAAGGGTCGGCCATCACAATGTCGCGCTGATCACTGGCGAGGAGAAGATTACTCCGCATCGCGCCCGCTATTCGGTCTGCACCGTCGAAGCGATGCCGAGGGAGACGACCGCGTCCTTCGTGGCGATCGACGAAGTGCAGCTTGCAGGCGATCTCGAGCGCGGTCACATCTTCACCGACCGGATCCTGCATCTGAGGGGGCGTGGCGAGACGCTGCTTCTGGGGGCTGCAACGATGCGGCCGATCCTGGAGCACCTCCTGCCCGGCATTACCGTCGTCGAGCGGCCGCGCATGTCGCAACTGCTCTATGCCGGTTCGAAGAAAATCACCCGCCTGCCGCATCGCTCGGCGATCGTCGCCTTCTCGGCCGACGAAGTCTATGCGATCGCCGAACTGATCCGTCGCCAGCGCGGCGGCGCCGCCGTCGTGCTCGGCGCGCTTTCGCCGCGCACGCGCAATGCGCAGGTGGCGCTCTATCAGGAAGGCGACGTCGAATACATGGTGGCGACCGACGCGATCGGCATGGGTCTCAACCTCGACGTCGATCACGTCGCCTTCGCGCAGGACCGCAAGTTCGACGGCTACCAGTTTCGCAACCTGAACCCGGCGGAACTGGCGCAGGTCGCCGGGCGCGCCGGGCGACATCTGCGTGACGGAACGTTCGGCGTCACGGGTCGCGTCGATCCTTTCGACAACGAGCTCGTTCATCGCATCGAGTCGCACGAGTTCGATGCGGTCAAGGTGCTGCAATGGCGCTCGAAGGCGTTCGACTATTCCTCGCTTACCGCCTTGAAGAAGAGCCTCGATGCCGCGCCGAAAGTTCCCGGCCTTGCCCGGGCGCTACCTGCGGTAGACCAGCAGGCGTTCGAGCATCTGGCCCGCTACCCGGAGGTCGTCGACATTACGACCAATGCCGAGCGCGTCGAAAAACTATGGGAAGCCTGCGCGCTGCCGGACTATCGGCGCATCACGCCCGCCCAGCACGCCGATCTGATCTCGACGATCTACGCGGATCTCGTTCGCCGGGGTACGGTGAACGAGGACTTCATGGCCGAACAGGTCAGGCGTGCCGATCACACCGACGGTGAGATCGACACACTTTCGGCGCGAATCGCGCAGATCAGAACCTGGACCTATGTGTCGAACCGGCCGGGATGGCTGGCCGATCCGACACACTGGCAAGAAAAGACGCGGGAAATTGAAGATCGATTATCCGACGCACTACATGAACGGTTGACGAAACGCTTTGTTGATCGCAGGACATCTGTGCTCATGAAGCGCCTGAGAGAGAATGCTATGCTGGAAGCTGAAATCAGTGTGAATGGTGATGTCTTCGTCGAAGGACACCACGTAGGACAACTAACCGGTTTCCGGTTTACGCTGGCGACCGGCGGCGACGGCCCGGATGCCAAGGCCGTGCAGGGCGCTGCCCAGAAGGCGCTGGCGCTCGAGTTCGAGGCGCGGGCCGCACGTCTGCACGCCTCGGGCAACAACGACCTGGCGCTTTCGTCGGATGGTCTCGTGCGCTGGCTCGGCGATCCCGTCGCCCGTCTGGCAGCGAGCGACCATGTCATGCGTCCGCGCGTCATCCTGCTTGCCGACGATCAGCTGCAGGCGAACGCCCGCGAGCATGTCGTGGCGCGCATCGAGCGTTTCGTGAACCATCACATCGGTACGGTGCTGAAGCCGCTCGACGATATCTCGCGCGCTGAAGACCTCGAAGGCCTCGCCAAGGGCCTTGCCTTCCAGCTCGTCGAGAACCTCGGCGTGCTCTTCCGCCGCGATGTCGCCGACGACGTGAAGTCGCTGGACCAGGACGGTCGCGCGTCGATCCGCAAATACGGCGTTCGCTTCGGCGCCTACCACATCTTCCTTCCGGCGCTCTTGAAGCCGGCTCCGGCCGAGCTGATCACGCTGCTCTGGGCGCTGAAGAACGACGGCCTCGACAAGCCCGGCTATGGCGACCTCATCCCGATGCTCGCTGCCGGCCGTACGTCGGTCGTCACCGATCCGTCCTTCGAGCGCACCTTCTACAAGCTTGCCGGCTTCCGCTTCCTCGGAAAGCGCGCCGTGCGCATCGACATCCTCGAGCGCCTGGCCGATCTCATCCGGCCGCTGCTGCAGTGGAAGCCCGGCGCGCAGCCGCGTCCTGAAGGCGCCTATGACGGCCGTCGTTTCACCGCCACCACCTCGATGCTTTCGATCCTCGGCGCAACGCCTGATGATATGGAAGAGATCCTGAAGGGCCTTGGCTATCGGGCCGACAGCGTCAAGGCCGAGGAGGCTGCGGCCTTCCTCGCCAGCCAGGACGGTGCGCCCGCCTCTGCTGCCGCCGCCTCCGAGCCGGTTGCCGCCGTCGATGACGCGGACGCTGCTGACAGCGCGACGGATGCCGAGACCGCAGCCGTTGAGGCACCGGCCGCCGAGGCCGAGAAGCCTGAGGGCGAAGTCGCCACCAGCGAGGTCCAACCAGCCGAAGCTCAAGTCGCCGAGACCGGAGAACCGGTCGAAGCCAAGCCCGTGCTGCTGTGGCGTCCCGGCACCCGCCAGGATAACCAGCGCCAGGGCGGCGGTCGCCACCAGGGCGACCAGCGTCGCGGCGGCCAGCGCCATGGACATGGCCAAGGCCAAGGCCAGGGCGAGGGACGTGAGGGCGGACGCAAGGGCGGCCAGCCGGTGCGCGGCAAGCGCCATGACGGCGGCAAGTCGGAAGGCGGTCCGCGCCAGGACCGTGGTGACCGTCATGATCGCCACGACCGCGGCGGCAAGCCGGGCCAGGGCAAGTTCGAGGCGCGCCCGCCGCGTCGCGAGAAGCCGGTGGATCCGGATTCGCCCTTCGCCAAGCTCGCGGCGCTCAAGGAGCAGATGAAGAAGTAAGGCAGGTCATGGAAAAACAGCCCACGTCCAACCCGGCATCGCGCCAGCGTCTCGACAAGTGGCTGTTTTTCACGCGGCTGATCAAATCGCGCTCGCTTGCGCAAAAAGCGATCGAGGACGGCCGCGTGGCCGTCAACGAGCAGCGCGTGACGCAGTCGTCGTTTCAGGTCAAGACGGGGGACCTGCTTGAGCTCGTCCTCGACCGCCGCAGCGTGACCGTGCGCGTGCTTGCTCCAGGGGAACGACGTGGCCCCTACGAGGAAGCGCGGCTTCTTTATGATGATCTCACGCCGGAATTGCCTAAGGAGAAACTCTCGGCATTTGATCTCGCCACACGCGACCGTGGGGCGGGACGCCCGACCAAGAAAGAGCGGCGGGATACCGATCGGCTAAAACCCGATTTCGATCCGCGCGAGGATTAGAAAACTCTGCCTTTGCCGCGGCGTTTCGCGCATTGAATATTCTTGCAAAGGGTCCATAAAGCCTTTACCTGACAGACCCACGTTGGGTGCATCGGTCTTGCTTCGGCAGCTATGCGCGCCGGACATTCCTAGCATGCGCGGACGATGAGCATCACCATTGATTGCCGTCTGCCATCAAACGTGAGCATTGGCTGGAGTACCTCATGACGTATGTCGTGACCGACAATTGCATTCGCTGCAAGTATATGGACTGTGTCGAAGTCTGCCCCGTGGACTGCTTCTATGAGGGCGAGAATTTCCTCGTCATCCATCCCGACGAGTGCATCGATTGCGGCGTTTGCGAGCCGGAATGTCCTGCCGAGGCGATCAAGCCGGACACCGAGCCGGGCCTTGATATGTGGTTGAAAGTGAACGCTGATTTTGCCACGAAGTGGCCGAACGTCACGGTCAAGCGCGACCCGATGCCGGAAGCCAAGGAGATGGACGGCGTCGAAGGCAAGTACGAGAAGTTCTTCTCCGCCGAGCCGGGACAGGGCGACTGAGACGGACGATCTCTATCGTTCGTCGAGGCTGACGCAGCGAGCGCGACCCAGCGCGCCAAACCTGGGGAAAACACGCACTGCGCTCGCAGGTGCGAGAATGGTGGCTTGATGGCTGCCATGCAGCAAATTATTGATTTCGGCACTTTTTTGTGATAGGTTCCTTCTACTGATCCACAGAGGGTGTTTTTGCGCGCCCGAAAACCATCACGAAAGCAAACGATCTCCAAAAGGCGGTTTCTCCCTATTACGCAACATGGCTTTGCTCTGTTGCGACCGCATTTCATGAGGCTGTTTGCGTTCCGTGGACGGACCAGGATGTACCCACCCGGCGGTATCCCCGTCTATCCCGGGCCTCACTGACCCGGCCCCGGCCAGAATGGCCGGCGCGAAACAGGGAGTTTTTGAAACGAATGACGACCCAGCAGAAAAAATCTTCGACACGCCAGGGCTTCAAGACCGGTGAATCGATCGTCTATCCGGCCCACGGCGTTGGCCAGATCGTGGCGATCGAAGAGCAGGAAGTCGCGGGCATGAAGCTTGAGCTTTTTGTCATCGATTTCGAGAAGGACAAGATGCGGTTGAAGGTGCCGGTGGCCAAGGCTGTCAGCATCGGCATGCGCAAGCTGTCTGAAACCGATTTCGTCGATCGTGCGTTGAAGGTTGTGCAGGGCAAGGCTCGCGTGAAGCGCACCATGTGGTCGCGCCGCGCCCAGGAATACGATGCCAAGATCAACTCCGGCGACCTGATTTCCATCGCGGAAGTCGTTCGCGATCTCTATCGCGCCGAAAACCAGCCGGAACAGTCCTATTCCGAACGCCAGCTCTATGAAGCTGCTCTCGACCGCATGGCGCGCGAAATCGCTGCCGTGAACAAAATGTCGGAGACCGAAGCTGTGCGCCTCGTCGAGGCAAACCTCAGCAAGGGCCCGAAGCGCGGCAAGGCGATCGACGAAGACGACGCCCAGGACGAAGCAGCATAGGCTTCCACCCGCAGTGAGACTGCAAAAAAGCCCGGCCATCGCGCCGGGCTTTTTCTTTGATCTGATGGAACTTTTGCCCGCCACGCGCATTTACATTAGCCGGCAGGAACGCGCCGCTTTCGCGCCGGGCGATCTTGGTTCTGTGATCCGTCACCGTTCAGGTTCGTGATTTTGAAGTTAGGGCGCCGCGTCGTTTCTTCAAGTTCGGCGCTGAGGCTCTTGAGCGGGGAAGGAAAAGATCATGCGGTTTTCCGCGCCCATCCCGCTCTGACTTAAAAGAACCGATCACGATGATTTCGATCGATCCGATCCAAATCATCGTGATCTAGACGCCCCTGCTGCCGGACGCGCCATCTGTCCGGCCTTTTAGACTTCACACGCAATGGCGCCCGGGCGCCAGTCACGGAGTGATCGATGAAGACTCTCACTGCAGACCGGCGGATGATCAAGATCGCAATGGAGGCGCCTTATCTCGAGCGCGACGAGGAGCACGCGCTGGCACAGGCCTGGCGGAACGACCATGATCAGGAAGCCCGCAACAAGATCGCCATGTCGCATATGCGGCTCGTGATCTCGATGGCAGCGAAGTTCCGCAACTTCGGCCTGCCCATGGGCGACTTGGTGCAGGAAGGCCATATCGGCCTCCTGGAAGCGGCGGCCCGCTTCGAACCCAGCCGTGAGGTCAGGTTTTCGACCTATGCGACCTGGTGGATCCGGGCATCGATGCAGGACTATGTCCTGCGCAATTGGTCGATCGTCCGGGGCGGCACGAGTTCGGCTCAGAAGGCGCTGTTCTTCAATCTGCGGCGGTTGCGTGCACGTCTGGCGCAAGGCGACAGGCAACTTACATCGCAGGCTATGCATGAGGAAATTGCCGCGGCGCTCGGCGTCAGCATCGCCGATGTGCAGACCATGGATGCGCGGCTTTCCGGCAGCGACACTTCCTTGCAGGCCCCCGTTGGCGGCGCCGATTCCGATGGCGGCGAGCGGCTGGATTTCCTGGCCAGCGATGCGCCGCTTCCGGACGAACAGGTCAGCGACATGATCGACGGCGAGCGGGCCCGTGTGTGGCTCCGCGATGCGCTGGGTGCCTTGACCGAAAGGGAGATGCGGATCATCCGTGCACGACGACTGTCGGAGGACGGTGCGACGCTGGAAGAGCTCGGCCTCGATCTCGGCATTTCCAAGGAACGGGTGCGACAGATCGAAACTCGGGCGCTCGAAAAGCTCAGAGTGGCGCTCGCGACCAAAGCGCCGGCCCTGACTGCGGGCATTCACTAAAGCTTGTCGCGCAAAAGTGCGCAGCGGTTTTGTGATAACGACCTGCGAAATGTCGAGCGCTTAAAGCGCAAGGAGTGAATCTGAAAGATCGCGACGCGCTTTAGAGTATCCGTGTTGGTCAAGTACGGGTTGGTTCCCATATGCGGCCATCCCTGAGCAATGCGTTTGCGATGATGATGAGCTTTCGCATGACGGCGGTAATGGCGAGTTTTGAGGCTTTTCCGGCGGCCTTGAGCGGGTCGTATTTGGCCTTGAGGTCGGGATTGAAGCGGATGGCGACGAGCGCGGGCATGTAGAGTGCTCGTCGGACATTGGCCCGGCCGCCGCGGATGAAGGCGCGGCCGATCCACTGTCCGGACTGGCGAGCGACCGGAGCGAGGCCGGCGAGGGAAGCGACCTGGGCCTGGTCGAGTGTACCGAGTTCGGGCATGTCGATGAGAAGCGCGAAGGCGG
>NZ_FMXF01000063.1:0-14621 GCF_900103435.1 Sinorhizobium sp. NFACC03 | reverse complement strand
CGGGCTCGCCTTGGGCGGAAGTTCCGGAACGCTATGGCCCGCCGACGACCTGTTACAACCGCTTCGTCCGCTGGCGCAAAGCCGGGGTATGGGATCGGCTTCTTGAAGCGGTGTCCAAGGCCTACGATGGCGACATCGTCATGATCGACTCGACCTGTGTCCGCGTTCACCAGCACGCGGCCACGGGAAAAAAGGGGATGGAGACGATGGTGGCATGGGACGTTCCCGCGGCGGGCTTGCGAGCAAAATCCACGCGCTCGTCGATGCCGAAGGTCGCCCGGTCAATCTGCGTCTGACTGGTGGACAGATCGCCGATTGTGCCGAAGCCGACGCGCTGACCGCGGCGCGAAGAACATTGCTTCGCCGTCCGTGCACAACGCCGCGGGATAGTGGACGGAGAGGAACCCAGTCAACGGTGTCCTCGCGGCCGAGCGTCTGCGTGCGTTTCAGGTGGCATGCAAAGTGCTGTTACGCCTCCAACGCGCGGGAGGGTGCCCGGTGATTTGACGAAAAACGGTAATAAAATGGGTGGTCGATCGAAAGCCGACATTTAGGGCGATCTCCTCGATGCACGACGGGTCGCTCATCAACTTCGCCTTCGCGCACTGTATTCGGCGGTCGCGCACATAGGCGTGTGGGCTGGATCCCGTTGCGGACCGGAAACCCGCGGCGAAATGCATTGGGCTGAGACCAGCCGCGCGGGCGATTTCTGCAAGATGAAGTGGATTTGCGAGGTTCTTCTCTATGAAGTCGACCGCGCGCTTGATCCGCCATGGTGCCAGATCGACGCAGCCGGACGGACGTCCGCTCATGGCTGATCTCCCTTAATCAGTCGCAGCTAGCAGCCTTTGTCGCAGCCGGTCGATGTTTCGTTCGAAGACTTCCGGTTCATCGAGCGCTCTGGCCAGCACCAAGGCCCCTTGAACGGCGATTACTGTCTCTTCGGCCAACTCAAGCGATCCCTGCGGTGAACATCCGGCCCTCTCCAGCGCCTCGGCGAGAGCGCCGCGCCATTGCGTGAAGTAGTCCCTGACCTGGTCGCTGAACTTGTTCCGAACGTTGTCCAAGGCAAACGCGCCAACAAGACACACACGTCGCCCGGAGCGAAAGTACTCGGAGACCGAGCGACACATCTCGGCAATTGCGGAGCGCGGATCCTCCGCGCCCCGGAGCGGTTCGAAGACCTGTGTCGCGAACCACTGGTCGATCTCGCCGAGCACCGCGGCCGCCATTTCCTCCTTCCCGCCGGGGAAGAAGTGATAAAGGCTTCCCTTTCCCAGGCCGGTCTTTTCGGTGATTGTCGAAAGGCTGGCTCCATCGAAGCCGAATTCCCGAAAGATTTCGGCGAGGGAAGGGATGACGTCCGCGCGCTCGGCGACGATCTTTGGCATAGCTTAAAGTCCCATTTCCGAGAGGCTCGGGTGGTCTGCGGGCCGCGGTCCCGACCGGTCCCAGAAAAACTTTCGCTCGGATTCCTTGATCAGCATGTCGTTGATGCAGGCATAGCGGTGGTGCATTAGGCCATCCTCGTCGAACTCCCAGTTCTCGTTACCGTAGGCACGATACCAGTTTCCCGAGTCGTCGCGATACTCGTAGGCGAAGCGGACTCCGATGCGGTTGCCGTCGTGGGCCCAGAGTTCCTTGATCAGCCGATACTCGAGCTCCTTCCGCCACTTCCTGGTAAGGAATTCGACGATCTTCTCGCGGCCCTGGACAAACTCCGCGCGATTACGCCAGTAGCTGTCGACGCTGTAGGCGAGAGACACGCGATTTGGATCGCAACTGTTCCAGCCATCCTCAGCGGCGCGAACTTTTGCGGCGGCGGATTCGCGGGTGAAGGGGGGCAGTGGTGGGCGCTGTTCAGTCATCTTCTGATCTCCTGATGTTGTCACTGTACCAATCGGTAAACAGTGTGTCAATCGGTACATTCGATGGTGGCCGTCGTCAACAATCGAAGCGCCAAGCGCGTCTTTTTGCCGTGCGAATTGAAAGCTTGTGCCGCGGCGTGCGAGCGTGGTTCACCGGGGAGTGCGAACTTACATCTCATCCCCCGAGCCACGGGATGGTTTCAGCGCTTTCACTTTGGACAAGGGAAGGTGTCGATCAAAGCCCGCAAACAACACATTGCGGAACAGAGGTCGATCGAGCATCACAGGCAGGCATTGACGTACTGTTTTAGGATTTCGAGTTGGTGAGTTTGCCCGGTGGACAATATGATGAAGCCTGCCCGTTGCTCTCCGCATATACGTTGGCCCAACCAAAGCTGTCACCGCTGATGAAAATACTCCATCGACTGCCGCCACCCGGCCGGCTTTGCCCTTCTGAAGGAGGGAAAGAGGACGCTGCCCTCTCTCCCTCACAAGGGGAAAAACGGTCTCCCCGTCCTTCCTCCCCTCGCCTTCGGTTCGCTCCGTGCAGGATCGACGCGGATCCGCATGCGCGGATTAGCGCTCGTTTCGCTTTCCGCGCCGTTGGAAAACTTGGGTGATCGGCAAACGCTGCGAGGGCCGCCGCTTGAAGGTTGCGGTGCTTGCCCTGCCGCGAGCACGGCGTTGCGCATCCACTGATATGAAGACTGGCACTTGACCCGATTTGGCCACGTCCGGCGATCAGTGGGCACGATTAGGGTCGATCCGGGAACACTCGAACCTGCAACCAATCGGTTATGAGCCCACGGCTCTAACCATTGAGCTACAGGCAGGCCCCACCCGAAAAGTGTGTGGGAAAGCAAGCCCATTGATCAAGCTCCCCAAAACCCTGAATTTCTACTGAAAGTTTAAACTCTAATATGGGCCGAACGACGTGAGAACGTGGCGTGTACGAAAGTAGACTTCTAACCCGTTCGGATTAGTGGAAAATTTGACGGGATCAGACTTGAGTTAGCGCGTGTCGGTTGAGAAGCAGGAGAAGTTGTCTCGAATTGGCACTGGAACAATCTAAGAACGCGATCCGTGCAAAAGCGACCGTGAAAACCCCCTAAATTTGGAGGGCAACGACAGCAACGCGCTTAAAATTCCGGTACCCCCGAGAACCGTCGGCCTCACCAGCCGCTGGTTCTCTCTTTACCGCTCCGCTTACCATCAATGGCTCCGCCTCGTGTCAACCGACGATCGGCCCATAACATAGCCAATGGTAAAAACCAGGGCGCCGAGAAGAACCCCTAAGCTTGTGACTGTGTGGGGGTGTGCGGCCGCAACGTTGACAACGGCACGCGTTTCCCTTTTTACGGTTTCAGGTTGCGCTCTGAGCGGCCTTGCGGACTCCGCCGGGCTGCTGCGAAGGTGTGTACGTCAGGTCAGCGTTCGCATCATATTCTTTGGCCATAGTGTTCCTCCTTGCGATGGCTTGAGAAGGAACTGCGTATTCGGCGGGAGGTTCCGCAGCCTAACAAGAGCATTTCGCCGGGGCCAATGAGCGAACGCTGTTCGGCGAAGCCCCGGCGCCAATGTGCCGGGACCGCGCGCCATTCCGGCTCGGTCCGCGCCAGCTTGATCAGAGCGCTTCCAGTTGTCTCAGCCGAAATGTGGGTTCACGTCGACGAACTCAAGCGGTGGCGACGTTTTCGGCTTTCGACTTGCCTGTCTTGCGATCCTGGCCGAGTTCATACGTGACTTTCTGGCCTTCACGCAGCGAGCCGCCGTAGCCGATGGCAGACACATGCACGAATACATCAGCGCCGCCGTTGTCTGGAGTGATGAAGCCGAAACCTTTGTCCTGATTGAAAAACTTAACGGTACCTGATGCCACGGTGTCCCCCTGGTGTTATGGCCAATTGCCAGCAAAACCTTAGCGACTGAAGTGGGCAGCGGCAAACGGGAATGTGGCGCGGGACGTATCTTTCCGTCATGGGCATCCGCGCTCGCGTCGAGGCGATGCCGGCGGATGTCTGTCGCGTGAAGTTTGTTCGACTGATGCCAAGCGAAAACGGATATCCAGGCCGCCGCTCAAGTTCGCCGGTGATGCGGCAATTCAATCGGGCTTCCCTTTGCGGATGCGCTCCTGAAGCAATTTCACATATCTACGCCGGATATCGTCAACGGATACGTCTCCATTGATCCAGAGTTTCAATAGGGCCTGGAATTCGGGGTCATCGTCGATCGGAAAACCGAAATCGCGCCACTTGGAAATAACACGATGGGCGATATCTTTGCGGTTCGTCATATGCCTTCCATTCCCTTTTGAATGCGCGCCGGCGAGCGCAGGTTCGTTCGTTTGCAACAGCGCCACGCAATGTAGCATCGAGGTCCGGCATCGGCCGGCCCCTGGGACGATGACGGCGCCGCAACTTTCCAAGCTCCCGCGGCAAGCGCATGGACCGCGCACGAAGCAAAGCCAGTGAGTCTCCGATTCAAGTTTCGGTCGACGATCTTGCCGCGCTTGAGGAAGAAAATCGCAGATTGAAAGCGCTGCTGGTGCATCGTCTGCCCCAGGAGAATGCTCAGCTTGGAAGCATGCTCGCACGGTTCAAATGAGCAATCTAAGCTTCCTATCTGATTGCCATCCTCGACATGGAGCCTCGAGATGGATCAACTGCCTGTACAAGTCCAGAAGCCATTCAGTCCCGTTATGGGCGAACTAGCCCAGAATTATGCGCGAGCGAGAGGCGGAATCATACAGCAGACCCTCATTCATGACGGCACGCCGTATGCCGGCGGAGACTTCCCGTCATGGAGCGGCTGGCTAACCCGTGCGGGTTCCAACCAGCTTCCGCAGGAAGGCGGCCTCAAGATCAATTCGACGGCCGCCGTCATTTCTAGGCTAAATCAAGCCACGATGGCGCACGGCGCCGAAGTCGCGGCGGGTCGAATTGAAGCAGTACTTTCACGAGGCGCTGTCAAGAGTTGTTCCGAGGACGTTCGCGGTCTGGGCGGTTAACGTCGATAAATTCGAGCGAAACTCCCGCGGCCCATTGCCGGTCGCCTTCCGGTACGCTCGGGCGAAGTTGGCGGGAGACGAATATCCTAACTCCGCCGATACGCGCGTGATCGAGCCGTTTGTGTGCCGCAGCAGCTCAGTCGCTCGCTGAACCCTTGCCGCGTTCGCCAACCCGCGAAAATCGGTGCCAGCTCGATTGAGCTCGCGTTGCAGCGTTCGGACGCTGGTGTCCAATGTTTGCGCGGCGCTATCGATCGACACGCTGCCGGTGAGAACTTGGACCCGCACCTGCTCCACGATGACGTCGAGCAGATCCCGTGGTGCGCCGCCTCGCCGGTCTCGCGCCACATCCTCGATGGTGACAATTGGCCATGTAGCATGCCTCGGCGCAGCGGAAAGATGATGGCGGTCCATTACAACGGTAATCGCGCCTGCATCGAAAAGAACCGGACACTGGAAGACGTCTTCGAACCGAGCCCTCTGGCGCGGCATATCGGTGTCAAGTTCGACGCGCAATGGTCGCCAATCAGGCGGTAAATAAGCCCTGAAGAGGCTAAGCAGGACGCCGACGGCGGCACACGCGACATTGGCGTATCCCGGGCGGCCGGCCAGTGCGAAAACATAGCTGTATCGTACCTCGTCGCCAACGACTGCCACTGTCATCCGATCAGCCGTACTATGATAACGAAGGCCAGCAATGCTGCGATCGATGGCCCGCCCCAAGGTATCGGCTCCAAACACATAATGCCCGAAGCTGCCATAGTTGGCGGCATTCATCATCGGAACCATCAGGATTCCGAAGTTGCTCTCGCCGGCGGCGCGGGCGGCCGCTTCGATGAAGCCGATCACCGCCGCGTGCGGGATGAAGCAATTCTCTTCCTCGGTCAGTTCGAGATCGAAGCCGATAGCACGATTGGCCTGTAACAGCGCCTTTTGCCCCATTTCACGCCGTATGAAGGCCGGCATACCAGACAGGATGCGATTGGAGATGACCGGGATCTCAGCCATGCGTGCAACACTCCAGAAATAAGACAGCCGTGGCGCAAAATGAGTGGTTTTGTATTGCGAATACTGTTTAGTGCCGTAAAACGTGTGAGTAGCACAAGTAGAGATCTGAACGTCTTGCGACCTATGGGAGGGGTACGACTATGACAACCAGACGGAACCTACTGCTAGCAGCCACAGCTGTCGCGGCGACGACAGTGCCGTTCATGCCGCGACTGGCGCAGGCGACCGATGAAGCGGCCGACTTCCTGTTCGTTCAAACCGCAAGCGCTATGAAATTCGACAAGGCGACGAGCAAGCTGACGCTCGAAGGTATTGGCGGCGCCACGTTGTTTTTCTCTGACCGTCCGGAGCGCATTGCCGGGAACATGGCCACGACCGCTTTCTTGCCGTTCTGGAGCAAGGGCAAGGACAGCTTCCTTTCCGATCCGCCGAATGCCGACCTGTCGATCCTCGAAGGGAACAAGCTCCGACAGGTTGTCGTCGTCCTGGAGAATCCGGAGCTGAACGACAATAACTTGACTTACACGGTCAAGGTGGTCGGTGGCGAAATGCCGGAGAAGGGCTCCGAGGTCTCTGTGTTCATCGACATCATCGGCATGCCGTTGACGCCGCTCTCCTATGCGGGCGTGGCCAGGCGCGGCTACCGGCGGGCATTTCTGTACTAGCACCTACCGCAACGCGGCAACGGATTCGAGCTGATCCTAACCTTAGCCGCGTTCAGTTCCGAATACCTGGCCAACAAGGCCAACGAACCGGACAAGCACGTCCAGGGTTCTAGAGCTGCCCTACAGCTCGCGTCGTTTCGATAACTCATCGAATAATAAAGGAGTACGGCAAATGCTGACGAAGAGAGATCTGCTTCGATCCACGGCGGCGATCGCCGCCGGCGCCGCGATTGCGAGGCCAAGCCTCCTAATGGCGCAGAGCACCCCCGGTATCATCGAGGCCAAGGACATCGCCGAGGCAGGTTTCATCTACGGCCTGCCGCTCGTGATGAACTATGCCATCATGTACGAGTACGCGGTAGATCGCAATTCGGGGCAGTTCAAGGCGCCGTTCAATGAGATCAAGAATGAGCCTAACGTCTTCACCTACAAAGATACGGCAATCGTGACGCCCAACAGCGACACGCCCTATTCCTTCGCGTGGCTGGATTTGCGGGCGGAACCGGTGGTGCTCTCGGTGCCAGCGATCGACCCGAAGCGCTACTACTCGGTCATGCTCTGCGACGGCAATACCTACAATTTCGGCTATATCGGCACCCGAGCCACAGGGAGCGAGGCCGGCGACTACATGGTCGTCGGGCCCGACTGGACGGGTGACACCCCGGCGGGCATCAAGCAGGTGTTTCGTTCGAGTACACAGTTTTCTCTTGCGGGTTATCGCACCCAGCTTTTCGGCGCGGATGATCTCGACAACGTCAAGCAGGTGCAGGCTGGCTACAAGGTGCAGATGCTCTCGGCCTATCTGAAGCAGACACCGCCGCCGGCGGCGCCAATCATCGACTTCCCGAAGATCGACAAGGAACTGGTGAAGACCAACTTCTTCGACTATCTCGACTTCGCGCTGCAATTCGCGCCGGCGCAGGGTAATGAGAAGGAGATACGCGCCAAGCTGGCACGCATCGGCGTCGGGCCAGGCAAGACCTTCAATTTCAAGGACCTCCCTCTAGAGCAGAAACTAGACTTCGGCCTTGGCATGAAGGAAGGACAGCGAAAGGTCGACGAGGCCGTCGCCAATGTCGGCAAGACGATCAATGGCTGGCGGGTTAGCGGACTTCCAGGCGACAGCGCCCACTACAATGGCGACTGGATGAAGCGTGCCGTCGCCGCTCAGGCCGGCATTTATGGGAACGACCCGGAGGAAGCGACCTATCCGTTCACGCGTGTTGACAGCGACGGCCAAACGCTCGACGGCAGCAAGCACAACTACACGCTGACGTTCCCACCTGGTCAACAGCCGCCGGTGAACGCATTCTGGTCGCTGACCATGTATGACGGCAAGTCTCAACTCCTGATCGAAAACCCGATCAACCGTTACCTCATCAACTCGCCGATGTTGTCGGCCATGACGAAGAACGACGACGGTTCGCTCACTCTCTACATCCAAAAAGACAGCCCCGGCGCAGACAAGGAGGCAAATTG
Source organism: Sinorhizobium sp. NFACC03 (assembly GCF_900103435.1). Classification (NCBI taxonomy): domain Bacteria; kingdom Pseudomonadati; phylum Pseudomonadota; class Alphaproteobacteria; order Hyphomicrobiales; family Rhizobiaceae; genus Sinorhizobium; species Sinorhizobium sp. NFACC03. The sequence goes on along the minus strand of NZ_FMXF01000063.1, from coordinate 6,594 downwards.
GCTGCCTGCGCCCGATAACACGATCTATCTCGTGATGCGCCTGTACTGGCCGAAGACGGAAGCACCGTCCATTCTGCCGCCGGGGCAGGGGACATGGCAGCCGCCCGGCATCGTCGTGGCGGGATAACACTCGTCGGCGAGGTCAAGGGCCCCTCTTGATGGCCTCAAGATCGAGAAAACCAGTCTGATCGGCTGGTCGTTCGGTGGGAATGCATCTCCTGCGGATTGCGCCCTGCGATGCGGTGGCCACTGGGCGGACTGCGCCGACGTCTATGGACCGAAGAAGACGCTCTACAATCGCTTCGTTCGCTGGTCCGAGCGGGGCGACCGATGAGGCTTCTCGGGCGCAGCATGCGCTTGACGATGGCGATGCCATCTTCAGTTACATTGAAAGTGAGAATCCGAATGCGGCGGTTCACGTCGATGAGTAAATCGCGCGCGCCGTTTGCCGCCTCCTAGATTTTCCCGAGAGCGGTCGGCCTGGCCGCATCGAGGGAACACGCGAGCTAGTGATTCCACGCACGCCATACATCGCAGCCTACATGCTGACGACGGATCGGGTCCGCATTCTTCGTATTTTGCATGGTGCTCAGATTTGGCCCTTCGCGTTTGAGGACGAGTAATCTCACCACGCATGTTACTTGTCTGCGGTTCAATTCTCTTCAAGGCGCTCACTTCGAACCCTCGCCGCGTCACTTCTTTGGGACGGCTTTCGGCCTGGGTTGATACAGGCGCCGCTTGACGTTGGAGCGCAGAGCATTGCGAACATCCTTGTCCGCGGTGGATAGGTCGAACCATTCCGGATTAAAGTAGCCACCGCACCACCGAATGGTTTCATCATATTCTGGATCTTCCCGGTCCGCGATGATCTCCAGAAACCGCTCATAGCCCAACACGCCGCCAACATCCTCGGGCGGTCGGGCCCTTTCGCCGGCCACGCAGGTCCCGTGTTTGGGCGTAGCAGCGAGCGTTAAAAACTCCTCGACCGCGACGGTGTGCCGCCAGCCATCCCCGAAATCATAGTGGTAGCTGAAGACGGCACCTTGCTCGAAGTCCAGCAAGCGAACCTCTCTCTGATCGAAGACTCGAGGATCGTCGTCGGTCGCATCCTCTGTCAGGATATCGACGTCTCCATATCGCAGACCACCGATGCGGAACTCATAGAGATGATAGTTCCACCAGTTGAACGCGGCCTGAATTCCGAGATGCAGATGCTCCAGGTTCCAATGGCCTGGCAGGACCAGACGGCGCCAGGCGCCCGGATCGATCTCATCAATGGAAACTCTGATCTGCACAGTGTTTGCGGGTTTGAACATTTCCCGAATGAACAAGGTTGGCGCAAGATCGTCAAGACGGTCGCTCGCGTCGCACGGCCAGGATATTTTGCGGCGTCGTGCGTTCCGCCCGGTCGGCACGCGACCCGGCACCTCGATCTTGAGCGGCAATCCGTTTTGGCTCGAAACCGATCGAAACTAACGCCCATTTCAGGGCGCGCCGCATCCTCGCCCTCCGGTGACGGGTACAACAACGCGGGCGAGACTGTTTCAGATGTGACTTTGGCATGACGCTGACGTGCCCTCCTGGCTGGGTAAGCCTCGATTTTGAGGAGGCTCGCGGCCAACTTGAAGAAGAGTCCGGAAACGGGCTGTTTGGACGGTTCTTTTCAAATGTTTGACGGTTCGTCTTGCCCCGTTAGCGCCCGGTAGACGGTCACCCCCAGAGCCAGCTCGATGACCTGCTGCCCTGGGCTTACACCGCTACACAGTTCATGGCCGTAGCCTGAGAACAGCGCTCACAGCGGACCGTTAGCGCGAAACCGGGGTCAGGGTCAGTACCTCGTTGTTGGTCTTGCACGAACCCGGTACGCCGTTGATGCAGCCCTTCGTGGTCTGCTTGATCGTCAGCCTAGAGCCATCGCCCGACGGACCGATCGTATAGGTGCCGCTGCCGGCGCCTGAAAAGCCGCCCCCCGCAAGCACATATTTCACAGTCCCGCCGGAGCGCGACGTTGGCGTGTAGACGAAATCCGCGGTGCCACCGGGGAACTTGCCGACGACCTTGAACGCCTCGTTCAACTTCGCCACGGTTCCGCTCACCTTGATCCGGGCGCCGCCGCCGGTGACCGTCCATGGGCCGGGACAAAGCTTGTCCAGCACATGTTCGGCAATCCGGGCAGCCTCGTCCAGATACGCATCGTCGTCTGAAAAGCCGGTGAAGCTGTCGACAAGGTCACCGCCAGGGTTGGTTCTTGTCTCTATGGTCCAGTCGGCTTTTCCGGCGCCGAATGTGATGCGGCCGCCAATCAAAAAGTCTGGTGCGATAGTACCCAGCTTCTTGATCGCCGTGGCCGGATCGGCATATTTCGACTGCTGAAACTTCTGTTCCTTGATCACCTCGTCGATCCGCCGCCATTCGACGACCTTTCCCGCGCACCATGCAAACTCCCCGCCGTCGCCCAGCGTGGTGACGAGGTGGTGCAAGATAACCTCGCCTAGACCATTGCCAGCAGACTCCCGACCGGGATAGTTGTCATCGGTGATTGTGCCGACCGCCAGCGCCACATCGGCTTGCTGCGCTGATGCGATCGCCGATGACAGCAAGACAAGCAAAAGCGCACAAAGCACCGGCACGAAATGCGACGCTAATGACCGAACCTGCACCTTGATGCGCCCCCGCTCACGGACCGTGCCGTTACACTGCCTCTCTAACCAGGGGTCTGTCCAACGAAATCTCGGGTGAGGTCCAGGCCATCCGATCGGGCAAATGAGTCCGCTGAACAAGGGTGAGGAAGGGTGTGGCATCTACTTCCGGATTTCAATTGAAGCCGTAAATTTGGTCTTCGATTTTGACCTTACAATTTCGCCCGGGCAGGGGAGGGATCGATCTCGAAGCCCGGATTCCTTCGTGAGGCTTTTGGAACCGGTCGTGGCGCTTTTTGCAGCGGCTTTTGAAGATCAGATTGACCGGCTGCGTTATCAGCGCCAGGCGATCGACATTGCCCCATTGGTCGATCTTGCGGAACACCGGCCGGGCTCTTGGTTTCCGTTCAGTCGGGCTTGAAGCCGATCACCATCGAGTCCGGCCCCAGCAACGGCTCGACGCGCGTGGACACGAAACCGGCGTCGCGCATCCAAGCCTGGCAGTCGGCGCCGGTGTAGTCGAAGCCTCCGCGGGTCTCGATCAGCATGTTCAAGCTCATAAGCAGGCCGAAGGCGTTGCTGCGGCGCTCGTCGTCGATGACGGCGTCGTAGACGATCAGCGCTCCGCCTTTGGGCAGCGCGGCGAAGGCCTTTTTCAGCAGCATCCTCTTCTCGGCTAGATCCCAGTCGTGCAGGATATGCCCCATCACGATCACATCCGCGTTCGGCATCGGGCCGTCGAAGAAGTTGCCGCTTTGGAAGCGGACGCGGTCGGCGAGGCCCTGCCGGGCGACGAACTCGTCGAATATCGGCTGCACGGCAGGCAGGTCGAAGCCGATAGCCTGGAGATGCGGATGGGCTCGCGCGATCACCACCGGCACCATGCCCTGCGCCGCGCCCACATCGGCGAAAGTGGTGTATTTCGACCAGTCGAACCTGGCGGCGATCGCCTGCGCCGCACCGGCGCTGATCCCGCTCATCGCTTCGAGGAACCCGCGCAGCCGTGCCGGCTCCGCATAGATCGCGGCAAAGAAGTCCTCGCTGTGCTTGGCTTCGTTCTGCGGCTCCCCGGTGTGCAGGGCCTCGGTAAGCGAGCCCCAGAAACCGTAGAGCCGGGCATTGGCCATTTCGAGGATGCCGCCGATATAGGTCGGCTTCGTTTTGTCGAGGAAGAGGTTCGTATCAGGGGCATTGCGATAGCGGCCGTCCTCGCGTTCGAGCAGCTTCAGGGCCACCAGGGTGTCGAGGAAGTCGCGGGCCGAGCGGGGATGCAGTTTCAGTCTGGCCTGCAGGTCCGGCAGGTCGGCCGGGCCGGCAGCGAGCTCGGTGAAGACGCCGAGCTCGACCGCGCTGAGCATGGCCTTCGAGGCCCAGAACCCCATGCCGAGCTGCATGATGTTGTCCGGCGTCGTTGTGCCCATCGCTCGTCTCCTCGTGGATCGTGTCGTCGAACGGCATCTGGGATTGGTGCGGAAACCGAAGCGGTCCGACGGCGCTGCGAAGCCGAGGACGTTCCGAAGCCACCCTGCAAGGGAAAATAGAGCGTTTTAAGATGGGGGGCAATTAATCAAGAATCACTAGCTATAGCTAAGAGCCCAACCGCTAAGCGGTGACTCCGACGCCGAACTCTGACCTAACGGCTTCACGTCGAGCAGCGGAGGAGTTTTCCGATTTCCTTTACTGCTCCTTCGGTCGCCGCTACGCCTTTGTCATCACGCTGGAGAAGGCGACGTCGATTTCCGCGGGCATCGATGCAGGACAGCCCTGGCGCCGGACTTTCGGCGACAACATCACCTATACCGACTGGCAGCGTGACAATTTCTTTCATGCCCTGCAAACGCTGCTGCCGAAGGTTTCGCGCATCGGCATCGAGTTCGATCAGGTCAACCTCGACCTAGAGCTGTCTTAGATCGGGTCTGCGGCGCCCACTTCGGAGCATCCCGCGAAACCGGCGCCCGCGCGAACCACCTTTCCCGGGTTCAGCAGCGTCGCAGCGTCGAGCGTGTTCTTGATCCGTAGCATCAGGCAAATCTTCACCGGGTCTGAATTGACCAATAGGGAGCCCATCCTCTTGAGGCCGATCCCATGTTCGGCAGAGAATGACCCACCGATCGCAGCAATGTCCCTGTAGAGCACCTCTTCGACAGCTCTTGCCTTGTCACCTGATACTTCACTGCCCGCCGCGTTGAGAACGATGTGTAGATTTCCGTCGGCAAGATGGCCAAACACATATGGGTCAAACGCCGAATCCAGCTGCTTCAGGCTGGCAACAGAGCGAGCGACATAGGTTTCGACTTCCGAAAGAGGGACCGAGACGTCATAGGATGGCGCGCCCGGATGCTTTCGGTAGATGAGGTCGGTGTCTTCGCGCAGCCGCCAGAGATCCGCCTCCTGTGCGACCGAAGAGGCAATCACGGCCGAAGCGTCGGGATGATCCTCGATGACACCTTCGTAAACGCGCCCCAGCTCCGCTTGCAACGCTCCTTCCTCGGCCCCGCCCAGCGAGACCAGAAGGTTTATCGGATGGTCGGCGCTGTAGTCCGGGACCGACCATCGATGATGGCCCGATGTTAGGCGGAAATAGGCGTTCCAGATCGCTTCTGCCGCGCGGAGATGACCGTACTGCGCGTCGAGCCCTCGGCGGACCGTCTCGAGCGCGGCGTCCACAGACGGCAGACCGAAGAGCACGGTGGCGGTGGCAAGCGGTTGGGGTTCAAGCTTGACGGCGATGCGCGTGATGATGCCGAGTGTGCCTTCAGCCCCCACGAAAAGATGCTTCAGATCGTAGCCGGCGGCGTTTTTCACGACCCGTGTGAGGTCTGAGTAGACCGAGCCATCCGCAAGCACGGCCTCCAGGCCGAGAATGCGATGGCGCATGACCCCGTAGCGAAAGGCGGCAATACCTCCGGCATTCGTCGACGCCATACCCCCGATCGTTGCCGAGCCGCGCGACGGCAAATCGATCCCCGTTTCAAGCCGGTACTCGCTGGCCGTTTCCTGCAGCGCCTGCAGCGTCACGCCGGCTTCCACCACGGCAACGCGCTCGACTGGCGATATATGCAGGATGCGATTGAGACGGGCAGTCGAAAGCACGAGTTCCCCCGGTTTGGACACTGCCCCGCCCACGAGGCCTGTTCGTCCCCCATGGGTGACGAGTGGGACCCCGTTGGCAAGGCAACATTGAACGACTGCAGCAACCTCCGCGGTCGTTCTTGGAAAGACCACGGCGCCGGCCCCGAGATTATCCGGTGCAACGCCGTGATCGACCGAGGAAAGGGCCTCTCCGTCCTTGAGATTTCCGTCACCGACAATCTTGCGAATTTCTTCTTTGAATTCAGGCTGTAGGCGATTCATGCGATGTGACCTGCTGGTGATGTCGAGAACGGTGAGGCGTTCGTGGCAGATTGTTCAGGCGGCGTCCGATTTGAGCGCACCGCTCTTCTTTGCGATCCAGGTGGCGATAAAGTCCATCAGGACGGGGTTGAGGCAATCATAGGATTCGAGGCCCAATTCGCGCAGTTGACTGCGCACGCCGTCCATTCCAGCAGGATCATAGCCACTCTCGATGATCGAGGAGACGAAGGCGGCAAAGCCCGGCTTTGCCCAGCCTGCTTCCTGGAAACGCTCAGGGTGGACGAAAGACAGGCCCTTGAAAGCATGATCGCGTTCGACGGGACCGTACATGTGCACGCCGCAATCCTTGCAGGCATGCCGCTGGATCAGCGCGCCTGGATCCACGACTGCAAGTTTGTCTCCGTTCTGAAGGACTTCGACGTTGGCGGTCGGTGCCACGGCAACGACTGAGAAGACAGCGCCGTCAGGCTTCCAGCATTTGGTGCAGCCGCAGGCATGGTTGTGGGCGATGTCGCCCTTGATGCGGACCTTCACCGGATTGCTGGTGCAGTTGCAGACAAGCGTGCCCCCGGAAAAGGCCGCGTCCGTCGCCTTGAACCCG